>JANQFJ010000120.1 GCA_028277915.1 Saprospiraceae bacterium | reverse complement strand
CGCGCAAAAACGGAACGTATCCGGGCAAGTGTTTACATGAAAAGTATCCACCAAACTTCCATCAAGCGACAAATTTAAAATATAAGGCGCTTCACAATTGTCATCACAATCCAAATTATTGACAACGAAGCTGACTTCCAAATGATCGTTTTGTAAATAATTAAAACCATCGATTTGATCAGGAAGGACATTTGCCGCGCCATTCATTACAATATTAGGCTCCTCTGGTGTGGATAAATCTACGTTTGAAGGGACCAGATTTTGTGGTAAAATATTGTTGGGGTCTGGAATTACATAGAGGATGTTGTCAGTTCTTTTTGCAAAATAGAGATTACCGTCGTAGCAGGATTCGATAGCACTGATGCTGTGATAATTATCCAGACAATTTGCATCACTGGTTTGACAACCCCTGCCTGAGTTAGGGTTGTAGTTTCCGAAAGGAGGCTCTTGCAATTGCATGCGAACTTCTAGCGGTGAAGCATCCAAATCGATTTGTGCCAGATAAGTGATATTAGTATAACCACCACTTACAAACCCACCACCGATGATATAAAGGAATCGGCCGTTTGGACTGAATTCAATATTATGCAACTTGCGTTCAAAATTGCTCAGATATGACAAATTCAAATTATTATCGTTCGATACATCATCGATAGTGCCTGCATACGGGAGTTCACTGGAAAGGTCATTTGCTGTTCCATCGGGCACTAATACCAAATCATTGCCGCTGATTATTTGAATATTCGTATTATTAAAACTTTGCGCATCAAAGAGGATGATGTCATCATAATTGGAAGACTGGTTCCGGTTCACCACTGCAATAATATCTTCAGTCGGGCTTAATTCAATTGGAGATCCGGCACCTGTCAGATTCCAATACCCAACAGCTACATTTCCTGTATTTGCATCAAACTCAATTCCGTTTTGATCAATAATAAAACGATCAATTGAAATATTGGTATTACCTTCAATCCTTCTACACGCATAAAAATAATGGCGGTTCAAATCACCATTTACTGTTCGGGATACTGCTTTACCATCGTTATAATTATGAGCAACTCCTGAACCGTCTGTTAAAGCAATGTCTCGCTCTAAAACTTCGAGCACTCCATCTGATAATCTAACCTTGGAATACAACTGATGGACTAAATTATAAGCTGCGTTATTAATCGGCGATCCGACATCTGTACTCCATTCATTGTACAAAATATACCATTCATCCGACAACTCTGGCACTCTGACAACCTGTATCTCATGCCCTCCTCGAACGGCATTCAATCCTGGGCCATTGGGAGTAGTATTGTCCAAAAGAGAAGTCCCATCCGGTGCATAAATGTTTAAATTTTCAGGATCGCTATTGCCGGTATGGACAGCATAAAAAACCAAATTTCCACAGCCATCGAAAGCAGCACCAGTCTGTCCAGTGTTAAGATTCGCTGTAGTTGAAACAGTATTGGGAACAGGTGGATTGATCCTCCAATCCATTGAATGGATGGTCGTTTCATTAAATGATGTCAGAGGCCAGACTGGTAATCCGGTTTGTGATAATCCACCTAAAACAACTGTGATCACAGTAATGGCAGAAGTATCCGAACATTCGCCATTGCTGGCTATTAGTTGGACATCAAAATTTCCAGGATTGTTAAAGGTAAAATTGAAGCTACTGTTAGTTCCGAAAAGCATCCCATCTAAATACCATTCAAAGCTGCTTGCATTTATTGAGTTGCTATTAAATAGTACAACGCTTCCAGGGCTAACTTCTGTGCTGCTGCTGACAAAACTCGCAGTTACAGGACAAGTTACCTCTATTTGCAGACTGAAGATCTCTTCACAATTAGGATCGTTATTATTTGCAATTAGTATGATTGTGAAAAGCCCCTCATTATTGAAAGTGAAGGAAGAATTTGTGTTTGTAGAAAAAGGAACGCCGTCAATTAGCCATTCATAATTAATTGCTCCGCTGGAATTGTTTGTAAAAGTGACCGTTGTTCCTACGTTAACCAACAATGCACTTGCTGTAAAATCCACTGAAATGGGAGACAAACAAGGATCGTTACAACCTTTTGAATCCAAAAGACTAAATCTTGTATTTTCAATGAAAAAACTCATCCGATCTGCCTGCCCCTGAGTGAAAGCCGAATAACAATTGAAATCTCCATAATCCATATAATTCCAGTACATATCGTCCTGATCAGTTGCAAAACCTGAATCAGTGTCCGTCGTACAGCTATTGACATTCGACCCGCAGGGTACTGCTGCAGTAGATTGGTCAGGAGGAGTGTCACAAACCCGGTCACCATCTGTAAGACAATCATTGTTGGAGCATCCTCCTTGAAAAGTATGGTACAAGCCCAGGTAATGGCCCATTTCATGGATTTGAACACCAGAATTAGCTGATGAACTTCCAAAATATTCCGCTTCCATGACAATCCCGTCAACATTGGAGCCGTGAGCGGAAGGAAGGTAGGCATAGCCAGCCACACCACAACCAGAGCTTGAGCTGCAAATTTCTTTCACCAACCAAATATTTATGTATTCCAATGGATCCCAACGTATCAGGTCTTTTACGGTCAGATCATCTGTGTCCATATTCATATCTGTAAAATTGGAAACCACTCGGTTGATTCCTGTTGTGGCATTTCCATCGGAGTCTTGTTTAGCCAAACAAAATTCAATTTGGGTATTAACGCCAGTTCCTTGATTGTAATAATTAATATTCTCAAACGCTTCGTTCAAATCCTGGATACCTTGCTGGATTAAAGCATCAGAAATGTTTTCATTGCCATTATTGTGAATGATGTGAACGACCACCGGTAAGGTATAATCTGTTGCGAAAAAAGACCGTGATTGATTTTTTTGAAGGAGATAAAGCTGATCTTCAAGTAATTGGTGTTTAAGGAATATACTCGGTTCGTTTTCAAACAATAAATGCTGTTTATTATCACTTGCACAAAATGGAGTATTCGGCAATTTCTTGACTTTTTTAAAACCAAAGCTTAAAGCAATTAAAAAACAAAAGGTAATGCAGAAAAATATAAATGAGGTTTTGTTTTGATTTTTCATAGTCTATGGCTTGGGGTAAAAATTATTCTAAGTGAGCGCCATTTAAAATAGAAAATTTAATTGAAAATGTGTAAGAATTACTTGTCTAATAAATGGATTTCCTTTTTTTGATGAACTCAAAGTTCCTTTCTTTGAAAATTTTTACTTTTAGGGAATTATTTTATTCCAAACATACTACAATGTCAAACACTACCTTAAATCTTAATGCCCAACTTTATGATTATTTATTAAAGGTCTCTTTACGAGAATCAGAAGTGCAAAAGGCGCTGCGTGAAGAAACTGCCAAAATGCCTGAACACAACATGCAGATATCCCCTGAGCAAGGACAGTTTATGCGACTTTTGGTTCAACTCATCGGAGCTCAGAATGGTATAGAAATAGGGGTTTTTACAGGATACAGCACACTGAGCATGGCTTTGGGCTTGCCGGAAGATGGTCAACTTATCGCTTTGGATGTGAGTGAAGAATGGACAAATGTTGGACAAAAGTATTGGGAAATGGCAGGTGTTGTACATAAAATTGACCTTCGAATTGGTCCTGCTTTGGATACTTTGCAGCAACTTGTAGCCGAAGGAAAAGAGGAATCTTTTGATTTTGCTTTCATCGATGCCGATAAAGAAAATTATTATAATTATTATGACTATTGCCTTCGGCTTTTACGGCCCAACGGCCTAATTGCTATTGATAATGTACTTTGGAGTGGAAAAGTGGCTGACATGGAAAATGCCGAGCCTGAGACATTGGCTATTCGAGATTTAAATGAAAAACTTTCGAAAGATGATCGCATTGATCTCAGCCTGCTTCCGTTGAGCGATGGAGTGACTTTGATTCGAAAAAAGTGACTTTTGTTTGGTGTGTGTTACAAACAAAAAAAGTGACCAAAATTTTTAGCCACTATTTTTAGGGAGATATTAGTTCATAAAACTTCGTTGATCAAATCTTTACTCCTTGGTTTTATTTAAGGTAGATACCGCAGTTTCCTGAATGAATTGAATTTGTGCTTCGTTTAGTTTTACTCTTTTTTGAAGGTAATTTCGCACACCCTGGTCTAATTGAAAACTTTCTCCTTCAGCATTTACTTCGTGTAACACCCTGACGAGACCTCCCAATGCCCCCTCCATCTGTTCATCAGTAACTCCATTTTCTTTGAGGCTTTTTTTCAATTTTTCCATATCCTTAAAGCCAAATTTAGCGAGATTTTCTTCCAATTTTTTTTCTCTGTCAAAGGTCCTGAAATTACCTGCTTGCTCTTTTTTGTTTGCTACACGCATGGCAGCCATTTTGACAATTTCTATTTGATTATCGGCGAGCCCGAGATCATTTTTTAACTGGGATTGTGTTTCAGAGGGTATCTCAAAATCCTTACTGTTTGTAGGTATTATCTGGCTCAGATTGAGTACTATTTCTAATACATCGTCAACCTGATCTTTATCAAACCCATTATTGACAAAAAAGGATTTCATTTTTTCAACCATCTGCTCTTCGTCGCTCATCTTTTTTTGATCTACATTTTTTGTTGGTTCAGCATCATTGTTTACGTTCAATTCCGTTTCGTTTGGAGTTGTTTTTTCAGATTTATCACTTGAACCATCTTTGGCGCAAAAAGAAAAAAGTAGAAGCGCAGTGAATACAAAAAAGCTAGGAATTGATGATTTCATATTTATTAATTTCTTTATAAAAATATTAATTGAGTATTTCAAACTCCTTATGAGATAAATTTAAAATTACATTTGCTGAACTAATAGAAGTTGGAAAATTATGCCAAAAATATTAAAAAATACGGAGGCGACCGTGAAAGTGCTAAATCATTTTTAGTTTGGTAAAGAAGATTATGACTATGAATTTTTAATACCAGAAAAATCAGAAAATTAAACCATTCCAATTTTAAGGGTTTCGTGTAATTAGAAAATGTGATAAAAATTCAATCATTAATGCCTTTATAAAAATCTTTATCGTTTTTAAACTTTTGGATAAAATTTGATTAGTAATATTTTGTTCTTTTTTGATCACTTTTATGGAGTAAATATTATTTTTGCAGGCTTTGAAAATGAGAACTGAAAACAACTCACACTCAAAGAGCTCAAATTATTTTTTTGAGTTAAAAAATATTAAAAAGACGGAATTCATTAAGAAACACCAACAGCTAATTTTGGCAAAAGGGGTCAGTGGCGAAAAATATTTCCCGGTGTTTTTAGCTTGGGTTTCAGTCAAAATCTAATCCAATTAAAATATTAAACACAAAAACAAATTTTATGAAAAACATTTATTCGATTATCCTTTTGATTTTGTTGATTTCCAATTTTTCAATTGCACAAGATGGGACGCTTGATACTGATTTTGGGACTAATGGAGTCATGGTTATTGACAATGGAACAGAGGATGCTGAAATTCTTTCCATAATAAAATCTAGTGATAAAATTACAGCTGCCGGTTTCACAAGTGACGGAGGAACAGAAATCTTTACAGTAGTTCAATTTAACCTTGATGGTACTTTGGATACTGGTTTTGGAACCGGTGGTTATGTCAAAATACCTTTAGGTTCTGGAAATGGTAGAGCAAGCTCGATTTTACAACAAAATGACGGGAAATACGTCGCTGGAGGCTGGGCTCGTTTTGGTAATAAAGAACAATACGTTGTTGTACGAATTTTAGTAAATGGTGCGATGGACAATAGTTTCGGAGTTGATGGAATTGCAACTGGTTCGTTTAGTGGATCTACCTATGCAGAAGATGAAATAGCGGATATGAAATTCATGTCTGATGGAAAGATAGTTGTCGCAGGGCGTTCCTACAACGGCTCGAACGAAGATGCTTTTGTCGGCTGTTTTAATACAGATGGCTCGCTTTTCACCAACTTTGGGGTTAATGGTTATAAAATTATCGACTTTGGACAAAGCCCTCCTTATGAATATGCAACTTCAGTTGCTGTAGATGGACAAGATAATATTATTCTTGGAGGAAGAGTGACGTTAAATTTTTCTGACGAAGATGCTTTTTTCTTAACAAAACTCAATAACCTGGGTACAACTTATAATACCTTTGGTGATAATGGAAAAGTGTTTCACACCATCGCTCCAAATGTGGTAGCTGGTTTAAATGTATTAGCTATTGATAACGCAAACCGAATTGTAACTGGTGGCGGAGCTTTTGACACTGATGAATTGGACAACAATTTTTTCTTGACCAGGTATTCATCTTCAGGAGTTATAGATCCAAGTTTTGGTAATGGTGGCTTTGTGATTGTTCAGCGTATTGATAATGAATCCATTTATGACCTTGAGATTCTTGCTTCTGACGATATTATTGCGGCTGGAAGCACCGGTGGATTTCCCTCAAAATTTGCTGTAGCTCGATTCAATGATCACGGAACTCATGATCTAAATTTTGGAATTAACGGTTGGGCACTAACACAGCCCGAATCCAATTTTAACAGTTTAAGATCGATTGCCGTTGATGCTGGATGTATCTATGGCGGAGGCGTTGCAAAAGACAGCGATACGTGGAAATTGGCTTTGGCGAAGTACATCAATGAAGGCACTACCAGTTTTAATCCTGTTTTTGCAAAAAAACTGAATGTTCAAATTTACCCGAATCCAATTGCTTCCAACTTCTCTTTAGAATTTAGTTTGCCTAATGAAGCAGAATTGAGCGTTGAATTGTTAGATTTTTCCGGTCGAAAAGTAAGCGAATTGCTTTCTCACCAAAAAATACTAGCGGGTAATCAAAAAATTGATCTTGCGATGCCAGGTAGTCTGGCGAAGGGTAGTTATTTAATAGCTTTGAAATTTGATGATAAAATGGTAGTAGAAAAAGTGGAATATCGTTAATCCAATCTTATTCATATTGTCCAGTAGGCAAATGATTTATTGGATAACTTTTCTAAAAAAAAACGTATTTGCAAAAGCAGGAGGATCGAATTGATTCGCTTGCTTTTGTTAAATATTACAAGGCCTTTGATTCAAATAGCGCTTAAAAAATCTTACATTGTAGCAATTGTAATTAGGTGGCATTTCAACAATCAAAAGCCTGACAAATGAATCCAAACGTTCAAGCTCCATCTCTCAAGTCCTTAATTTTTAGATGCTTAATAATTTTAATGATTGGGTTTTGCCTGTCTTTATCGGAAAATATTTTTGCACAGAATTTTTCAATTGATCAAATAGAAGATCAGTTGAAGAAAACTTATGGCCTGGAAAAACTAAAAGCATTAAATCAGCTTACAGAATATTATCAGCAAAGTAATCATCGAAAAGCCTTGAAATATGGAAGGCAGGCTGTCGCTTTGGGAGAAGATATTTTCGATGTTTCTAATACCAATATCGATCAAAAGGAGCGCAATCACCTGATTCGAGCTTATTTTCAATTAGGCAAGGCACATTTCAAGAAGGAAAATTATTTCGAGTCCCTGGAAAACTTTGAAATGGCTAAATTTTTAGCAAACGAAATCAATTATCAAGACTATCAGGCAGAGACAGAATCCTTCCTCGAAAAAATTCAATCAAAAATCGAATCAGGAGAGATCAAAGAAAACTTTTTTTCTAAAAACCTTGGGGATATAAAAGTAGGTAAAGTTTTTAGTGATGCTTCAAAAGATATCAAGATCAAAACAGAGATCATGACTGCCCGCTCTAACGAGAAAAAAGGTGATTTTAGCGGAGCGATCGGACATTACGAAAAAGCAATTAATCTGCTTAGAGACAAAGGAGATGCTGAAAAAATCAACGAATTACAGCTTCAAATTGCCTTTCTACTTGATAGTCTTGATCAACATGTCGAGGCGCAGCAATTTTTGAGTGATGTGATCAAAGAAATCGAAGAATCTATGGCTGCGATTCCTCCTGAGAATTTAGCGGATAGCTTGACTCGGCTGGCTGAGATCGAAGCCAACGCTGTACAAAAGGAAGTCCACGAATCGTTACGCCTAGAACAGGAAAACCTGAAAGCGCTTTCAGATAAATATGCTAAACAAAAGGACTATGAAAAGTCGCTGGCATATTTTAAAAAATATCAGGAGCTTTCGCAAAAAATGGTAACAGACAGCCTTGGATTAATTGCAGAAAACATGCGGAAGGAAAATGAAATGACCCAATTAAAACAACAAAAAAGAATTGCTGATCTTAATGTCAAAGCCTTGGAAGAGGAAAAAGAAAAGCAAATTCGATTGCGGAATACCGCGATCATCATAACACTTCTGATTTTGATAAGCGCGCTGGTGACTTTGTTTTTTTATGTAAACAAAAGGCGTGACCACAAAAAACTCACCATTGCATATCGCGATCTGGATAAAACGAAAAATAAGCTTGTTGGAGCAGAGAAAAAGATCGTTAAATTACTAAACCAACAATTGTCAGGCGATGTGGTTAAACAGTTGCTGACAAGTAATACGGATAAACCCGGTGAACGGCTTTTTGTGTGCATCATGTTTTTGGATATCCGTGATTTTACGCCAATGGTTGAAAAGCTTAGTCCAGAGGAAATCATCGCCTATCAAAACAATATTTTCGGCTTCATGATCGACATTGTCCAAAAACACAAAGGCAACTTGAATCAATTGTTGGGAGATGGATTTTTAGCAACTTTTGGAGCACCTGAATCCCATGGCAATGATTGTCAAAATGCTTTTGAAGCAGCTAAAGAAATCCTACGTGAGATCAAAGAACGAAATGAGGCCAGAATTATTCCTAAGACTAAAATTGGTATTGGTTTGCACGCAGGGTATGTGGTTACCGGGAATGTTGGAAATGAAGCCAGAAAACAATATTCCGTAACCGGAAATCCGGTCATTATTGCCAGCCGAGTTGAACAACTCAACAAAACATACAAATCTCAACTGATCATCACCGAAGAAGTTTACAACAAATTGGAAAAGCCAGTAAAATTGACTCAGCCGTTTCTCGAAGTTGAAGTTAAAGGAAGAACGAATCCTGTAAAAATTTTAAAAATGGCTTAAAACCATTAGTTCTCTACCAAAGAAATTGCTGAATTCTATTCAAATTAGTTATTTTTATAGAGCATTGTTTTAGCTGTAGGATGCAATCGAAAACAAAACAGTATTTAAAAGCTGTATTGTTTTAATATAATCAGGTTATTAAATAATAGAAGACCTGAAAAATATTCTTAGTTATGAAAATGAAACTACTACAACCCGCCTTCACAATCTTATTGTTTTTGTTTTTTACAAGCTTATTAGCACAACCTGTTGACTTTGAGTTAAAGGTATTGGATTTTGAAACGATGCCAGCCTACGAAAAAGATGTTGAAGAAGTCCATGTTTCAGAAGATAAAGTTTATATCGTGACCAGGTCAAATGGAGTGTATGATCTACTTGTTTTTGATGGCGTTGAACTCTCCGAAATTATCAAGGATAGTGAGCCGGATTTGGAAATTTATGGCGATCTGAATGGTGGGATTGTAATGATGATTGGCGATTATTTATACTTTTTGAATAATGCCACATTTTCACTAACCCAGCTGCATGAATTTCAAC
>JANQFJ010000119.1 GCA_028277915.1 Saprospiraceae bacterium | reverse complement strand
CAATAAGCGCCGCCACTAATTTCAAAATTTGGATTTTAGTTTTATTTGTGGCTTTGATTGTGTTTTTTCTCTCAAATAAGATTATGAAAAAATAATTTTTGCTATAAAATCTTTGCCGAGTTTCTGATAATTGTTTGACAAAAACAAATTTCGAAATTCAATAAAATCCAATATATTAATTGTTATATTTGTTATCGGACAGACAAAACTCCGTGGATACAATTAAAAAGTCATATCGTTTGCTGGCCTCGTTTATGGCCCTGCTGATGTTTACAACATCTGTTGGATTTTCAGTGGATATGCATTTTTGTCAGGGGCAGTTAAAATCATTTAACCTCTTTGGGAAAGCAAAAGCCTGCCACGAAATGGTTAGGAATTCTCCTATGCCAAACTGCCCACACCATCAAAAAATGATGGAACAAATGGAGGGTTGTTCGAAGGGCAAAAAAGGCTGTTGCGAAAACAAAACCCTTCATTTTCAATTTGATCAGGATCAACGAGTTCAAAACTACGAATTTGTAGTGAGCAGGCAGTTCAAACACTTTGTTACTGCTTTTGTTGCTGTTTTTTTCAATAATATTTATATTGAAAAGGACCTGCATTCTTTTGCTCACTACAAACCTCCGTTAATACAACAGGATATACCCATCCTAATTCAATCTTTCTTGTTATAGCTTTCTTTAAAAATTTGTGCCCACACATTGTGCAATTGTTTGTTGTGGCCACTTTTAAAACAGAATTTTTTCTATAACATTTAGAACCGATTGATTTAGTGTCAAAGATCAATTTTTATTCGGTCGATTTTTTATATTCAAAATAAATTTTAAAATACCAGAGGATTAACAATCCATTTCAAAAAAAATAAAATCATTTAAACATGAAAAACTTTCTACTATGTATAATGGCTTTATTCGTTTTAATCACTAGCGGAATAGCTCAAAACGACATTATTTTTAAAATTAATCATAAACTGGGTGATGCTGATTTTGCAATGAATGAACCAGCAACCAATAACATTGGCCATAACTTTCAAGTTAGTCGATTGCAGTATTATATATCCGAAATTTCTATTACTCATGATGGAGGAAACGAAACCGCAATTGAAGAAACCTGGGTTTTAGTAAATGCTGCACAAGCTACTGAAGTAGCTTTAGGTAATTATGATATTAATGACGTTGAGGCTGTCAGCTTTCATATTGGCGTTGATTCAGCTCACAATCATTTAGATCCCGCAAGTTATCAGGGCTCTCATCCTTTGGCACCACAGAATCCATCTATGCATTGGGGTTGGGCTGCAGGCTATCGTTTTATAGCAATTGAAGGAAAGGGAGGCAGCAATTTGGACCAGACTTTTGAGCTGCATGGATTAGAAGATGCCAATTATTTCCAAACTATAGTTACCCTCAGTGCAACAGCTGAAAATAATGAATTAATCATTGGCTTGGACGCTGATTACACGCGTGCTTTGGAAGATATTGCTGTAAATTCTGGAGTCATTGTTCATGGAGGCTATGGAGAAGCTAAACAAGCCATCGAAAACTTTCGTGATTATGTTTTCAGCCCTGCAAGTCCAAGCACATCAACCTTAGATTTCGAAGAATTTGCCAGTTTTGACGTTTTTCCAAATCCAGCTAAAAATGGTACAGCCACTTTAAAAATTACTTATGATTACGATGCTACTTATGATGTTGTGATTTCAGATATTCTCGGGATGCAAGTCGAGTATTTCAAAGCGGTTAAAAACAACGCTACGATCGATTTACAATTAAATAAAGCAGGCATGTACTTTATCAGCTTGGTGAAAGACGGAAAGCCAGTTCTTACAAAAAAAATGATGTCAAATTAGAATGCCAAAAAAAGAACTACAATGGCTTCTCGGTTTTTTAATATTTACGCTTTTTGGAACCTCTTGCAATGACAAGGAAACTATAGAACCTTTGTTCTATCCAGATTTGATGGAAATCCCGAAAGGATTCCCGGAAGTGGTTTTTCCAGAGGGAAATGAATTCACCAAAGCAAGATGGGAACTGGGGAAGAAACTATTTTTTGACCCCATAATGTCCAGGGACAGTTCTATCAGTTGTGCTTCTTGTCATCAATCAGAGCTCGCTTTTAGTGATGAAGTTTCATTTAGTTTGGGCGTTGAACAACGACTTGGAGTAAGAAATTCACCTTCTTTAGCTAATATAGCTTACCATCCGTATTTTACGCGGGAAGGAGGTGTCCCTACCTTGGAGATGCAAGTTTTAGTGCCTATTCAGGAGCACGTTGAATTTGATTTCAATATTATTCTCATAGCTGAGCGCCTTGAAAAAGATCCAGTTTATGTTGAAATGGCTGAGAAAGCCTACAATCGAGCTCCGGATCATTTTGTCATTACAAGAGCTTTGGGGTGCTTTGAGAGAAGTTTGCTAAGCGGAGAAAGTCCTTATGATCAGTTTATAAACAATAACGATCAACAACTGACCGATGCCCAGCACAATGGTATGGATCTCTTCTTTAGTGAAAGAACCAATTGTTCGAAGTGCCACAATGGTTTCAATTTTAGCAACTATGCATTTGAAAACAATGGCCTGTATGAACAATACAACGACGAGGGCAGATTTCGACTGACCGGAAAAGAGGAAGATAGAGCTTTATTTAAAGTTCCTAGTCTTAGAAATATTGAACTAACAGCTCCATATATGCACGACGGCTACATGAATACTTTGGAAGAAGTCGTTGAGCACTATCAATCTGGAGGTAAGGATCATTCCAACAAAAGCGATTTAATTCAACCGTTAGACTTAACTGAGTCAGAGAAAAATGACCTTGTAGAATTTCTTAAATCCTTGACGGACGAAACGTTCGTAAACAATCCACTTTTCAAGAATTAAATTAAATAATCATGTTTAAAATAAAATATATAATTCTAATATCCGCAGGTATATTTTTAATATCAAACGCCTGTAAAAAAGATGAAAATCCACCTGTAATTACAATAGATGAAACTCCCTTCAATCTGGAATACGGAGCTTTCCCGGCACCAGACCTTCCTACTGATAACCCACTTACGGTGCAGGGTGTAGAATTAGGTCGTATGTTATTTTATGAACCAATGATGTCAAAAGACGGTTCTCAGTCCTGTGCCGATTGTCATCGTCAGCCGGATGGTTTTTCCGATACAACCAGATTTTCAATTGGAGTTGAGGGATTACCTGGAAAACGCCAGGCTATGCCGGTTTTTAACATGGCCTGGCATACCAACGAATTCTTTTGGGACGGAAGAGCGCACCTCCTACGTGATCAATCCTTAAAACCCATTCAGGATCCATTGGAAATGAACGAAACTCTGGAAAATGTTATCAAAAAACTAAGCGACACACAAATGTATCGCGATCAATTCATCAGAGCTTTTGGTACAGACGAAATTACCTCTCACAAAATGTCTCTAGCGATGGAACAATTTATGATGAGTATCGTTTCTACCAATTCAAAATATGACAAATATCTTGCGGGTGAAGTACAATTAACGGATAGCGAAGAACGCGGTCGCGTACTTTTTGAAACCGAGTACAATCCATTTTTTCCAGATGAGTCAGGAGCAGACTGTGCGCATTGCCATGGAGGATTCAATTTTGAGAACGATCAATACATGAACAATGGTCTGGATACTGATGCTGAAATTACGGACATAGGTCGTGAAGAAGTAACACAAAATCCTGACGATAAAGCTAAATTTAAAGTCCCAAGCCTTAGGAATATTGCTGTTACTCCTCCATATATGCACGATGGAAGGTTTCAGACTTTGGAAGAAGTTGTAGATCACTACAACGAAGGAATCAAAGAGTCCTCAACAGTTGATCCAACCGTGCTCAACACCAAAGACACTGGGTTGTTTCTTTCGGATCAGGACAAAGAGGATTTGATCAACTTCCTGAAAACACTCACAGATGAAACGTTTTTGAACAACGAGGCCTACAAGACTCCGTTTTAAAACGAAAAAATAGTTTTAATTAATCTAAGTTGCGAACAATGAATTAAGAACAAATAAAAAGAAGTCTTACCAACTTGTTAAGTTTAAGGTGGCTAAACCAAAACTTATCACTA
>JANQFJ010000111.1 GCA_028277915.1 Saprospiraceae bacterium | reverse complement strand
GTACAAAAACGTATTTCTATCGCGCCGAAGATGTTTTTGATTTTGCATGGACCTGCTCACCGGATTATTTGGTTAAAAAGGCCAAGTGGAATGACGTTTCCATACGATTGCTCATTCAGCCGGAACATGAAATGCACAGTGAACGATATCTGTCTTCTGCGAAATATTCACTGGAATATTTTGATAAATATTTGGGCAAATATCCCTACAACACCCTTACCATTGTCGACCCACCAATGCATGGTGCGGGAGCAACTGGTATGGAATATCCGACCTTTATCACCGGATTGAGTTTTCATGGAATGCCGGAAGGTATGAAGGCAGTTGAAATGGTGACAATCCACGAATTTGGACATCAATATTTCATGGGATTGTTGGCTTCCAACGAATTTGAAGAACCTTGGCTTGACGAGGGGTTCAACAGCTATTTTGAAAGCCGGATTATGGATCACTATTATGGTGAAAAAAACTCCGTGTTTGACTTTTGGGCTTACCGCATGGGCAATGCTGAAATGCAGAGAAATAATTACCTCGGCATGAATAATCCCAAAATCGCAGAAAATTTCCGCTCATCCTGGGAATTCAAACACGGTGGATATGGTTCACTGACCTATGCCAAAACAGCTACATGGATGAAAACTTTGGAGGGATTGGTCGGTATTGAAACCATGGATGAAATTTTAAAAACATATTTTGAACGATGGAAATTCAAACACCCTTGTGCTACGGATTTTATTGCTGTCGTCAATGAAGTGGTTCAGAAAAACCATGACCAAAAGTTTGGTGAAAACATGAACTGGTTTTTCGACCAGGTGCTTTACAGTGCAGTAATTTGCGATTACAAACTGGCTTTTGTTTCTAATACAAAAGTGACAAGGGATTTCGGGGTTTTCGAAGATAAAACAACCTGGGTAACTCCTGATGTAGAAAAAAATAATGGAGATGATGATGAAAACACTGTTTACAAATCGCGAGTAGTGATTCACCGGCTTGGTGAAGTCGTGATGCCTGTTGAAGTTTTGGTGCATTTTGAAAACGGTGATGAGAAAACTGAAACCTGGGACGGAAAAGCCAGAAGCCATGAATTTAATTATGAAGGAACCAACGAGGTACTTTGGGCGCAAATTGATCCAGGGGAAAAAGTTTACATGGACCAGAATTTTATCAACAACAGCTATACTACCAAGCCTGAAAATACTGTCCGTCACAAATATAGTTCACTGTTTTTATTCTGGGTACAAAATGTAATGCAAACAGTAAGCATGCTAATTTGAAAACAAACCAAACCGAAAAAAATGAATTTTTTTATTGCCTATTTTAGAGGGATTTGGTTGGCCTTGAGAAAGATAAAAATGTGGATTCTCTTGTACTTTATTAATTTTATCTTCGCAATCCTCGCGGCCATTCCCCTGTCTAATTTGATAAAGGAAAAAGTCGGTTGGTCGCTTGCTCCAGAACGAATGCTGCAAGGATTTGATTATACTATTTACCAGGACTTTATGAACAAATACGGTGATGCCGTTTCGATCGTCATGGGGCAATCCCGATTGATCTTTATTTTATATTTTTTCCTTTC
The DNA here is from genome assembly GCA_028277915.1 of Saprospiraceae bacterium. Taxonomy (GTDB): domain Bacteria; phylum Bacteroidota; class Bacteroidia; order Chitinophagales; family Saprospiraceae; genus JAHDHW01. Next base: position 16,684 of record JANQFJ010000111.1, on the reverse strand, counting down.
GATTTTTTTAGTGGGAGGTATTTTGACGGTATTTAAAGTTCATGAGGAAAGGTTTAGTTTCCAGGATTTTTGGAGTGGATGTACCTTTTATTTTTGGCGAATGTTTCGGTTGACCATTTATTTTCTATTGATACAAGTGGTTATTTTCGGTGTTTTTTCAACATTGATCTATTATGGCAAATTTCAAAATGGAATTGATGGAGTTTCAAGTGAAGCGGAGTGGATCAATGCTATTAAGTTTATGTTGCCCATTTATTTGATCGTTGCATCTTTGTTTTTCCTGATCCAGGATTATGCAAAAATTCATGTGGTACACAAAAATCCAAACTGGCTGTTTTTCTCTTTCTGGCGCTCCTTTTCCATTGTTTTTAATAATTTTCTAAAAACCTATCCACTGTATTTGCTGAATATGATCACCTTTGCGATCATTTTTTCGGCCTTTTGGTATTTCAGATTTTCAAACGACATGAACAATCCAACAGCAATTGCCTTGACATTTGTGATCGGTCAGGCTTTCATTTTTGCTAGGATCGGTACCAAATTGCTCAATCTCGGAAGTGCAACATTGATGTATCAAAGCATTATGAAAGAGGAGTTGGAAGAGCCACTAAGCGACCACGACATAGCAGCTGCACAAATGTTTTCAGAAGGAGAGACCTTGGTATTTATTGAAGATGAAGAAAAGCAAAGTGATAGTGAAGAAGAATGAATTTTTATTAAAAATATCTCACGTAAAGCCGCAAAGTATTTAAATTTCCTTTTATGCAGCACGAGCTTGAAAATGAATTATATTTAAAAGTCAAATCAAAAAATATTGACATTAATTGTGTTTGTGAAGTAGGCGTGTACCTTCCAGATACTTCCAATATTATTGATTTTATAAAAGCGGGTACTGATGCGATTCTCGTAGAACCTCATCCTGAAGCTTTGAAACAAATCAAAAGTTATTTTGAAGGATATGACAACATAAAACTTTACCCCGTAGCGATCTTCGATTATAATGGGCGATTAAAGTTGTCCAAAGCTAAATCTTCGACTTTTGTTTCGACGCTACCAAAAAGTCCTGCTCTGGTAAATGATTACTACGAAAGGGATGATTCAAATACCTTCGAAGTTGATTGTGTGATTTTTGATGAAATTGACAATCAATCAATTGACCTGTTAAGCATTGATATTGAAGGAGCTGAATGGTATGTTTTGAAAAATTTGAAAAGTCGCCCAAAAGTTATTTCTATTGAAACTCATGGCAAATTTTATTCAAATCCTTTTCTCAAAGAGATCAATAAATGGATTGATGAAAATGATTATCAAGTATGGTATAAAACAATGTCAGATACTGTTTATTACAAAAAAAATTCTTTTGAAGTTAATTTTATTGACAAACTGAATCTGCTTAAAACGAACTTCATAATTTCAATTAGAAAATTTAAAAAGTATCTGCTATGGCCGATTTATTTCTTCCGTTCCAGTATAAAAAGTAGATGATCATTCAAAATTCAAGGTATAAAAATGGGAATTTGTAAATAATTATATTTAAAAATAATGAAAATAAAAACCAACAGCACTGCACTAATATTAAGCATTTTTGCGTCGGTTCTTCTACTTTTTTCATGTACAAAAGATCCGGAAGTCATCATTGAAACCGAGACCATAACTGTTACAGACACTATAATTTTAGTAGATACTGTCACTGTAATTGAGACCATATTTGAAATGGTTCCGGACACTGCAACCACTTTTGTTTTGCTACGCCATGCTGAGACAACTGGAAGTGGAAGCGACCCAAACTTAAGCAGTGAAGGCCAGGCTCGTGCGAATGAATTGAGTCGCATTTTAGGCAATGTACCTTTGGATGCCGTTTTTTCAACCAACTTCAACAGGACCATGCAAACCGCAGAACCTACCGCAATTGACCAGGCTTTGACAATTGAGAATTACGATCCTTTCAACCTCGACCCCTTCGTGGTTACCACAATTGCCGCTTATCGGGAAGGGGTTGTACTCGTCGTTGGTCATTCCAATACGACTCCTTCATTGTTGAATGTTCTGGTTGGTTCAAATACTTATTCAAACCTACCGGAATCGGAATATGATAATCTTTTTGTAGTTACTGTTTTCGAAAAAGGACGCTCGAAGGTAATCCATATGAAATATGGAGATTGATTTTCAATGAATCGTAGAAAGTTGCTGAACCACTATTGTTCAGGCATGCAATGCACATTTCATTTTAATATAGTACCTAACAATAAATTGATTCCTTATATTTAAGAGGAAAATACACTCGAACCTTTCAAAAAATACAAAATGGACGATCTTAGAAATCAGCTCAGCAACTTAATTGAAAATAATAAAATCGATCAGGCAATTAAATTGTTAAAAGAGGAAAGTGCAAGGAGAGGAGGTAAGTTGGATCATATAATTATCAGTCTTTCAAGTCGTTATAAGAGATATAAGGAAAAGAGCCTTATGGGATTGGAGGCACGCGAACAGGAGTTTACAAAAATTGTATCTGACGCCTTGGAGTTAGTAAAAGTGCTTGATGATCCCTCAGCGGTTGTAATGTCAGAATCTGCTCCTTCTTCCGAAATCAGAAAAGAAGCTTCCTATTCGAAACCACAAGCTTCGTCATCCAGTAGTTCGAGTAAATTCATACAGATGGGCATTGGTGGTTTAGCAGTAATCGGCTTGATTACCTTGATCGCAATTTTTGCCGGAGGTGATGATTCCGGTCAGGATACTTCACTTAATTCATTTGATGATACCAGTGTCCAAGGTCAGGGAGATTTCGTGGCGCCTGATGTTTATGGAGACTGGATACAGATTGCTCAAACTTTAGGTCCAGAAAATGACTGTGCGGACTGTATGATCAACATCGCGCAGGATGGGGGGGCTATTTCCATTGCGAGCAATGAAGAATGGAATGCCAATTTAAATTATAATGGCCAGGAAGGTATATTTCAGGGTTTGTTGAACTGGGGAATACACCACCCTGATGAGCCTGAGCAGGGTGTTGAATTGTACTGGGATGAAAATGACAATATTGTCATTGCAACGGTCTTTCAAGGTTATTCATTCACTATGACTTATGCTCCTCGTTAGTAGGTTTGAACAGCTTTTTTTAAAAATCTATTTGAAAACTTAGGATTGGCGTCAAACCAGATTGATTACGGCTAATCCACATACCGGTGTCAGGATCGTAAGTTCGATCAAGCGAATCCTCGTTTTTCCTGTTGATAATATTTTGAACATCCAGTGCTATTGTCCAGGCACTTTTTGGATTATCTTTTCGATAAGCAACACGAATATCCGGTCTGAAAAAAGGAGCCACACGATCTTCAAATGGTTGATTATCATCATGAGGTGGAATTGGACCATCGTTGTTTTCTCCTTCTATCAGTGGAGTAATTCTAGCTCCGGCATTAAATAATAATTTTAAACCAGTCTGGAGTACGCTGTTATTTTTAAATGACCACTCTTTTCCCCCCATAAAAGTCCCGGAAATATTACTGTTGTAGCGGGTATTATAAGTTTTGCCGTTGTGCGGCTCGTAGAATGAATCAAAAATGGAAGCAGAAAGGAGGAAAAAAGCGCCTTTGTTAAAATATTTTTCAACTGAAATATCTAAGCCATAATTTGTGCCTGTTCCCTGGCTTGTCAGAGCCTGTGTAGCATAGCCATCAATTTCATTTAAAACAGAATAAGTGTTCAAAGAATCAAGACTCACCGACACATCGTATAAACTTTGGAAATAAGCCTCAATATGAAACCGCATGTTTTTAGCAAAATTATAATCAAAAGCCAAAACCAGGTGATGGGATTTGATCAGTTCCAAATTTAGATTGGGTTGTGAAACAGACCCAGACGGCCCTTTTATTCGTGTAAAATACGAGCCAATTGGCACCATTCGGCTATGTAATCCATAAGCCAATCCTATGGTACTTTTAGCAGTCATCTGGTATTTGATTCCCAATCGCGGCTCTATGGAGTTGGTATTATTTAAAGTCAAAAACATAGCATGTATCCCTGCATTCAGCGTCCATTTTGGTGACAATTGGAAACGAAATTGAGTGTAAGTTTGCAGGAGAAAGGTGTTTCCCCGGTCATTTAACCAGGTGACCAATGTATTTTCAGAAGTATTGAGATCCTCGTGTTTCAAATCATAATTTATGCTGTTTAGAAAAAAGCCAATTTTGAATGTCGTTTTTGAGCTGAGTTTTCTGTTGTAATAACTTGTTAAAGCAAATCGAATATTGGTATAAACTTCATCATTGATTGTTGTTGGGTTTCGTTCCAAATTGAGTGTGTCATTTTTGTAAATAATCTTTTGACCCATTGCGGCAAGGGAAGTTTTCAAATATGATCTTTCATCGATCAAATAAGTATGTGTTGCACCGATGGCGCCCATATCCGTTTGAAAATCTCTTGTAAGCCTTTCGCTGTACGTACTTTTTTCGCTCAAAGTATCCACAGCTCTTTCAAACTCATTGCTTTTCCCACTAATCCCCCAAACTGAAAAAATGGATTTGTTGTTTTTTGATGGAAAAAACAGCTTAAAAGAAAGATCCTGAAAGATATTGTCTGTTCTGGGATTTACGAGATAAATGCCCATTTGATTAAGCAATCCCAAAGTTGAATACCGATAATTAACCAAATATGAACCTCGACCTTTTTTGAAAGGACCTTCCGTAGAAAAGTCCAGTCCCAGCATTCCGGCGCGGAACGAATATTCTCTGTTTTCGCGGTTGCCATTTCGAAATTTAATATCAAACACTCCTGAAAATGCATTGCCGTACTCTGCCGGGAAAGCTCCCGTTGAAAAATCGGAATTGGCCAGCATACTCACACTGAAGATCGTGATTCCTCCACCTGAAGATCCTCGTCTGGCAAAATGGTTTGGATTTGGAATATCAATCCCTTCCAATCGCCAAAGTAACCCAATTCCAGAGTTTCCTCTGATGATAATATCAGCTCTGGAATCCCTTGAGGGCTGCACCCCGGGAAATCCCATTGCCATTCTGCTGGGATCATTGGCGCTGGCGGCATAGCGCTGCGTTTCTTCGACAGAAAATGATCGAGTGCTTACGATCGACAACTCATTGAGTGCTTCGTTACCATGTTTTTTTGCAACCACAATTACTTCTTCGGTTACAAAAGCTGTTTCAATCATTTCAATATTTAAAACGAGTTCTTTCGCTGAGTTAATGATAATATTATCGCTTAGATAATCCTCGTAACTGGTAAATGAACATTTGAACTGTTGTCGCCCAACGGGCACTGCATCCAAACGAAAATTACCTTCAAAATCTGTAGCTGTTCCAATAATCGGATCAGTTCCTAAAACCTGAATAGTTGCTCCAATGAGTGGTTGTCTGGTATCCTTGTCGATCACAGTTCCTTTAACCACTTGTGTTGGAACCTGAGCGATTAATTGGAAGGAGAGAAGCAAAAAAAAGAGTGGCAGGAGGTTTTTCATTGTCTTGATTTGAGTGATTCTATTGGATGGTTCTGGCTTTTAAGAAAATGCATTTTATGGGAATAGAAATCATTAAGAGTACTTTGTTTTCTTTTTTTAAAGGTAACAATATGTGTAAAATTATATTTTTAATTTTCATAAAAACATATTTATCATCAATGATTGACTGGTCTCTGGTATTTTTCCGATAGAGAAAAATACAGCCCAATATTGGCATTGAGTATTTCTTGTTGTAAATCAGGATTGTTGAGGTTATGGGAAAGGCCTAGTTGCAATTGAATTTTTATAAACTTCCATCCAGCCCTAAAGGTCAATGCGGGTTCAAATAAATATGAAAATCTATTTTTTTCAATATACGTTATATGATCAATTTCGTACCTAAGTGAGTGGATATTGTGATCAATATCATTATAATACAAACCACAAAACCTCGCTGAAATTGCTACATCAATCCAAGGTGTGATAAAACCAATATCCGGTTGAATGAAATATCGCCTAAATTTGATCGAAGACGAAAAGCCGGGCTCATATTGATTTATAGCTTCTCCCCAGCAAAATCCTCCGAAAGTTTCAAAAACAAAATATTTGTTTAATGAGGTAAAATAACCAGCTCCTATTTCTACAAGTTTTCCTTTTCCCCATTTATTACCATCATCAGGCCTTACAAAAAATCCATTTGCCATCATTCCAAAATGTTTTGTGAAAGAAAACGCACTTTGCAACTCAATGCCTTCGAATTCGTCACCGGAACTCCCGGCGATCGTAAATCTTGCTTGCCTTTCTTCTCGAAATAAGGGTACATTGTGAGCATTAGGCGCATAATAATAGTGGGTGCAGCTGTTGAAAACTAATAGTATGATAGCTGTAAGAAATGTAAATAGTAGGTTTTTCATAGAACAAAAGATTTTATGTATATCCAGCTTTATATTTTTGCAATTAGCCTGTGATTGCAATTTCTGAAGAAATTTTTGCCGGATTGAAACAATAATTGCTTTAAACACATTTGTTTTTATTTAATATCAATAATAGTTTGTGGAATACCTGGAAAAAAGTAGTATTTTAGGCAACTCAATGCAAAACTATGAGAGGTAAAACCCTTCAGGATTTTCTATTTGAATCGATTTTGAATAAGTTCTCTCGACGATCAAATGCTGTAGGAGCCTTGGCTGAAATGTTCGGACTGGGAAAGGATGCGATATATCGAAGATTGCGTGGAGATACCTTGTTGACTCCTGATGAAATTAGCCAGCTGGCATTGGCGTATGACATTTCATTAGATGCGTATATTTTCGAAAATAACAACACCGTTTTTTTTCGATACAGTCCATTTACGCGGCAGGTTAAAGAATTTTCTGATTATCTCGGCCAGATTTTGACTGATTTGGAGTTGATATCAAAGCTGCCGAATTCAAGGATTTTATATGTATCTGCTGAAATTCCAATTTTCCATTATTGCCTCCTTCCTGAAATTATCGCGTTCAAACTCTATGTTTGGGGGCGTACTTTCTGGGGATTTGATTATTTACAAGAACGGCAATTTGATTTTGATTTGATTTCCTATCCGGTTTTAAAAATGACTGAGGAACTTACTAAAATCTATCGAAATATTCCAAGCATTGAATTATGGAACAGTAACATCGCAGATTTTACATTGAGCCAGATCGAGTATCATGTTTTGAGCGGTGGATTTCGTGATCCAAACGATGCTTTAATTCTTTGTGATCGTCTCGATGAATTGATGATCCATATGAGAAATTTAGCAGCACAAGGCCAAAAAGCTTTAGTAAATTCAAATCTAACGAATACATTCGGAGCCAGTTTTGATCTTTATCACAATGAAATGGTCTATGCTAATAACACCATCATTGTTTCGACAGATAAAGGCAAAGCAGTTTACACCGCTTTTGGGAACCCGAATTTTTTAAAAAGCACGGATCTGAAAATGTGTGAATATACTGAAAACTGGTTTTTGAACCTGACGCAAAAATCGATTCCGATGAGTAAGCACACTGAAAAAAACAGGAGTTGGTTTTTTAATAGTATTCAAAAGAAAATTGAAATGGCCAGAAATCGTATCAAAGCGCAACTTGGTTGATTTTTATTCCCCTCAATTAACAATTCATCTTTAAAATTTAACAAGTCACCATTTTTTGGTTGCAATTTGTCGCAGCTCTTTTAATATTGGTTTTCAAAATGGGAATAATGATCATTTTTTAATTTACAATACCATTAACTGCAATTTGTGCTGCGTTTAGTTTTAAAAAGAAATGGTTAATTTTAAATAAATTTTATAGCTGGATATTTACAAAAGGATGGGAAAAACGAAAGAAATACTGGGTTTTGATGATCGTTGGCTGATGCTGTTGGGCATTCCGGGAGCTAGTTTCCTGGTATCTGCACTGATGTTTGGGGATCAATTTGAGCAAAATGTTTTTTATAACCTTTCAAAATGCAGTTTGGTTTCTATTTCTTATACCATCATTTTTTGGTTTTCCTTCCGACAAATATTCATCGAACTTCGAAAACGTTATCCTTCGGTCGAAGATTCTGTAAAACGAATCACATTGCAGGTCATATTAGTCCTGATCGCGTATTTTGTGATCAAGTTTCTCATGGAACTTTTTGTCGAGGATTATTTGCATTCATTGCTGGGGCTGTTGAAACCACATAACATCGCGATGACCTTGGCTTCGCTGACCCTTACATTTTTCATAATAGCTGTTTACGAAAGTGTTTTTTTCTATTCCAGGCTTCAAAAATCAATCGTTGAAAAAGAGCAACTGGAACGCGAGAATATTCAATCGCAACTTGAGGGTTTGAAAAACCAGGTCAATCCACATTTTTTATTCAATAGCTTGAATACACTGACTTACATCATTCCCGAGGACCAGAAATTAGCCGTTCGTTTTGTTCAGCAATTATCAAAAGTGTACCGTTATATTTTGGAGATTCGCGATCGAAAATTGATTTGTCTTTCTGAAGAATTGGATTTTTTAAAATCCTATGTTTTTTTGTTAAAAGAGCGTTTCGGCGATAATTTAAAAGTTGAAATTGAAATCCCTGAAAGATTTCTTTCGAAGAAAGTGGTACCACTTTCTTTGCAAATCCTGATTGAAAATGCCATCAAGCATAATGTGATTTCTTCATTGAAACCTCTGAAGATTGATGTTTCAATAGAAAATGGTCAAAAATTGATCGTGAAAAACAACTTGCAGAAAAAAAACCAGGTGATGAATTCTACCAAAGTCGGTCTGCAAAATATCAAAAATCGTTACAGCTTTTTTTCCGATCAGAAAGTAGAAGTTTTTGCTACCGCCGAATCATTCGTCGTTTCATTGCCGTTGATTGAAATCGATGAAAAAGTAAGTGCATAAAGCAGAAGTTAGGAGCTATTGGTTATTAGCTTTACTAAACCAATAGCTTATAACCTATAACCGTTCAAAATTTGACACCATGAAAGTACTCATCATCGAAGACGAAATTCCTGCTGCCAAAAGACTTTCCAGCTTGGTCAGACAATTTCGTCCTAATGCCCAAATCGTTGAAGTCATCGATAGTGTTGAGGGTGCAATTAAATGGTTGAATACTTTCGAAAAACCCGATTTGCTGTTTATGGATATTCAACTATCCGATGGGCTGAGTTTTGATATTTTTAACCACTCGGAGATAAATACACCGGTGATATTCACCACGGCTTATGATCAGTACATGCTAAAAGCATTTAAAGTGAACAGTGTTGATTATTTGTTGAAACCGATCGATCCGGATGAGTTGGAAAAGGCTTTTTTAAAATTTGACACTATTTTTCGCCAGCCTCAGTTTTATGACAAATCGGCTATTGAGAACCTGCTCAAAGTCATGACCCAAAAAGAATACAAATCGCGTTTTATAGTTAAGGTTGGTCAACAATTGACCTATATTTCAATTGAAGATATTTCTTATTTCTATTCAGAAGATGGGTTGCTTTGCGTTAAAACCAAAAATGGAAAAAGGCATATTTTAGACTATACGCTCGATCAACTCGAGCAGGTTTTGGATCCCTCAGAATTTTTTAGGATTAACCGAAAAATTATTACGAGGATCAATGCAATCCAAAAAATTCACACCTATTTCAACAGTCGTCTCAAATTAGAGCTTCATCCGAAAACGGAACTCGAAGTGATTGTCAGCAGAGACAGGGTGGGGGACTTTAAAAAATGGCTGGATAATTAAAAAAATGCTCCATTTTTCTTTCTATCCTCCTCCTTCCGAGGCCTTACTTTTAACAATTTCCTGAATAGCCACGACTAACCTGTCCAGATCTTTAGTGACCGTATAAACGTTTGGAGTAATGCGAACGCCGTTGATATTTTCCCATTTGATCGGGACAGTATGGATTTTGTATTTTCTCATTAGAATTTGGCCAATCTCCTGAGGATCTATTCCGTCTATTACCAACAGGCAAATTGCTCCGGAAAACTCAGGTGACATGCTGGTCTGAAATGAAACACCGGGCAAATCTTTTACTTTTTCTGCCCAATAATTTTTGAGATAATGCAATCGTTTTTGCTTACGTGCTGAACCGATCATATTGTGAAAATCAACTGCCTGGCCAATAGCTTGCTCAATAGCAAACGAGCGTGTTCCAAGGTGTTCAAATTTCCGAATATCATCCACATCCGGATCTGGAGCTGCAAACAACGGGTACAAGTTTTTGATTTTTTCTTTTTTTACCCAAAGCATTCCGCTCCCGAATGGTGCGCAAAGCCATTTGTGAAGGCTTGTTCCGAAATAATCACATTCCAAGTCAGGGATATTATAATCAATGTGTGCGAAAGTATGTGCAGCATCCAGAACCACTTCGATCCCTCGTCTGCGGGCAACCTGCGCAATTTCTTTTGCAGGTAAGAGTTGCCCACACCAATTGATCATGTGCGTGACGTGGACGATTTTTGTTTTATCAGTGAAGGCTGATTCAAATTTTTTCACTATCTCGGATTTGTCTTCAATCGGAAGGTCTAAACTGATCCACTTCAACACAATACCATCTCTTTTTTCACGCTGCTTCCATGCGTTGATCATGTTTGGATAATCCTGTTTAGTCAAAACCACTTCATCACCGGCGTTTAGTTTTAAACCAAAAATGATGGTCTCCAGGGCTTCAGACGAATTTCTGTTGAAAGCAATTTCTTCCTTTGAACAGCCTGCAAGCTCAGCGAGTTTGGCTCTCAAAGGTTCTTTCCCTAAATCCAAAACCCGCCACATATAATAAGACGGAGCTTCATTGCTCAATTGATTGTATCGCTCCACAGCGTTTTGTACGACTTTTGGTTGTGGGCTCACCCCTCCATTGTTCAGATTCAAAACTGTTGGCGAAACCGTGTAAGCCATTTTGATTTGATACCAAAACTCCTCGTCAACGGCACATTCTTCAGGAGAGAGATGTGCGACTTTGTCCAAAGCTTTTTGAATAGAATTTGCAAGAGCAGGAGAAAGTAAACTGCCTAAAGCAAAGGTGCTGGCTGCTCCACTAAATTTTTGGATAAAATTCCGTCTGTTAAAAGCCATATTTGTAAGATTAAAGGGTATTTAATTTTTTCGACAATGAATTTATTGAAAAAAGGTCAGACCTTCTCTAAGATTTGGAGAATGAATCCGATTCGAAAAGAAAATATACAAAAAGTGAGGTTTTATCCTGCTTTTTTCGCTCCTTGTCGATTTTAACTTAAAGGATCGCGCACGTTTGCATTTAGGATCATAAATTTATAACCACAATCGGTGAGTTAATTCAACTAAAAAAAAGATTATAGTTTAAATAAAAAATCTGGATGAACAGTCATCCAGACAAGAAATTTAAAATGTGAGTTGTTTTATCCGATTTGTACCTGTCTGCCTCGAAAAAGGCGGGCAGGTCGGATTTAACCTTAAAAGTAAAAGTAAAAATAAAAATACAAAAGCCCTTTCATTTCTGAAAATGAAAGGGCTTTTTGTTTGGGTTTTAATCTTCAGGAAGAAATATCCTGGCGTTTGAAATCTTTTATTGAGAATGGTGCATAATTTTCAGAAGAAAAGTCATTGATCAATTCTTCAGGAATGAATCCCTTGTCTTCAATTTTCCCCTCTCTTTTGTTTTCAATGATATTGAAATTTTCAAAAGTGCCGGAATTGGCTATCATGCTAAAATTGTCAATAGTTCCGGTATTGAGCCAGTTGCCGAGGTTTACAAAAGTGTTTTCGTTTTCAATCAGCCCATCATTGTGCAATGTTCCGGAGTTGGTAAAGATCTTATGGTTGTCAAAAGTACCGGAATTGATGATTTCTCCTGTGTTCATTATATTCCCTGAATTGACTAATGTTCCGGTTTCAAGATTTTCGATAAAACCATCATTTTGCAAAATACCGTTTTCTTTCACCACAAAAAATCCTTCAATTTCGATTTTGCCATCATTTTTTAAAGTAAAATCAATACTCAGTTTATCAGAAATAAGTGGAAAATATTTTCCACTCGGGTTAACCGGAATATATGCGTGCAATTCTTTTGAAGGAACGCCCTCCGACCAATTTTCGGGATCGAACCAGTTTTTACCATTTTTTCCAGTCCAGCTTGTCATGCTATTCATTTTCAATTTTTTGGATTTGTAAAAATGTACCTGAACTTCGGCTGTAAGAGAAATATGAAATGAAGCATTTGAATTTCTCTTTTACTTATAAATAAAAATGGTCATAAAACACTCAAAAATTGTGCTAAACGGTTAATTTGAAAACTAAATACACTCAGGATTTAGTAGCAATACCAGAAAAAGTTGTTGGATTTAGTTCCCAATTGTTTATCTTTTGTTGGTAAAAAAACTTCCGTCACACGACAATTACCCTAAGATAATAATAGATAAGCGAAATAGTTAATCCCAGAACGTTAAGTTTACAACTTTTTATAAAAACCACATAGAAATTATGCCTGACCATAGTACTAAAATCATTTGGCACAAAGTGCTTGAAAATCCTTCAAACCTGCCCGAAGGCCGAGTTCAAACGGTTACAGCAGGACATCGAAGTTTTTGCTTAACACACTATAAGGGTAAGTTTGGCTGCCTGGATAACAAATGCCCTCACCAAGGTGGTCCTTTGGGGGAAGGGTCCATTGAAAATGGACTGTTGCGGTGTCCGTGGCATGGCTGGGATTATGATCCTTTAAACGGAAAAGCACCAGGGTTTGACGATGGAGTGGACAGTTTTGAGGTAGAAATCAGAGAAGATGGTGTTTATGTTGGAGTTCCTGTGGAAGAAGAGCATAAACGAAATGTTTCTGATGTGATGGTAGAAACTATGGTCAATTGGGGAATCGATACTGTTTTTGGTATGGTAGGGCATAGCAATTTAGGTTTTGCTGATGCTATGAGAAGATTGGAAGCAAAGGGCAAGCTCAATTATTTTGGGATTCGTCACGAAGGTGCAGCATCTTTTGCGGCTTCCGCCTATGGAAAGTTGACGGGCAGACCTGCAGCTTGTTTTGCAATCGCTGGTCCTGGATCAACTAATTTGTACACTGGCCTATGGGATGCGAAGGTAGATCGAGCTCCCATCTTGGCTTTGACTGGACAAGTTGCTACACAGGTGGTTGGTACCGGAAACTTCCAGGAGCTGGATTTGGTACAGGCTTTTAGTGCTGTTGCTGAATTTAATCATCGTGTTTTGACCACTTCTAGGCATGCAGAATTAATGTCTTTGGCAGTTAAACACGCTATTTTGAGGAGGGATGTTTCGCATCTTACTTTTCCGGATGAAATCCAGGTTTTAGAAGTTCCCGAAAACAAAAAAGCCAAAGACCCGGAAAACAGGATCACTCCTTTGCAGATTGCTCCGCCGAAAGAATCTTTTGAAAAAGCACTTTCATTTTTAAAAGATGCGAAAAGACCAGTGATTATTGTTGGGCACGGTGCTCGTTTTAATATGCCCAAAATCATTGAACTGGCGGAAAAATTGCAATGCCCGGTCCTTACAACTTTTAAAGGCAAAGGGCTTATCCCAGATCATCATCCAAATGGTTGCGGTGTGCTCGGAAGGAGCGGAACTCCAATCGCAAGCTGGTTTATGAATGAAGCAGATTTGCTTTGTGTATTTGGAGCTTCTTTTTCAAAACACACAGGAATTACTCCAAAAATAAAAACCATCCAGGTTGATTTTGATCCATTGGCTTTGAGTAAATTTCATCAGGTCGATGCTGCAGTATGGGGCGAAATCAGCGTAACGGTGAGTATGTTTTTAGAGCAATTAAATGAAACAAATGCGATTGATCAGTTGCCTGAAATTGCCGAACGATGGGAAATTTGGAAAGCCGAAAAAGCAAAACGATTGCTGGAAGATCACAGCAAGGGTGTAAGCTCAATTGCTGTTTTCGATGCAATGAATCAAACTATCCCTGAAAATGCAGTTATAACGGTTGATGTAGGGAATAATGCTTATTCTTTTGGACGCTATTTTGAATGTAAGCATCAATCAATCCTGATGTCAGGATATTTGGGTTCAATTGGTTTTGCATTTCCGGCAGCGATGGGAGCCTGGGCTGCTGCCCCGGACCGACCTATTGTTGCGGTGGCAGGTGACGGCGGTTTCGGACAATATATGGGCGAATTGACGACTGCTGTGAAGTACATAATGCCTATTAAATTAATTTTACTGAATAATGCCGAACTGGGTAAAATTTCAAAAGAACAAAGAGCCGGACAATTTGATGTCTGGAAAACAAAATTACATAATCCCAATTTTGCGGACTTTGCAAGCAATTGTGGTGCTCTCGGTATTCGTGTTACTGAAAAATCACAATTGATCGACGCGATGAAGCAAGCCATTCGACATGACGGCCCGGCTATGGTGGAAGTAGTCACAGATGTCTCTTTAATTTAAAATAAGATGTTTGAATCAATTGCGTTGATTATAGCTCTGGCTGCAGGATTCAGTTTTGTTAATCACAAAATCCTAAAATTACCCACTACCATTGGATTGATGATTATGGCATTCCTAATGTCGCTGATGGTCATCAGTACTCGTTCGATTTTACCGGGGGTTTACAGTTTTTTTTGCCAAGTAATTTTGGACCTCAATTTTTCGTCGTTGCTACTGGATGTGATGTTAAGTTTTTTACTTTTTGCGGGAGCAATGCATGTTAATATTCATGCATTGGAAAAGGAAAAACTACCGGTTTTTCTATTTGCAACTTTAGGTGTTTTGATTTCCACGATTATTATTGGAGCATTGTTGTATTTCTTTTGCAGCTTGATAGGCAGTCCTCTGCGATTTTTAGAATGCCTTTTATTTGGTGCGTTGATCTCGCCTACTGATCCAATTGCCGTTTTAAGCATCTTACAACAATCCAAAATCAGTGAAAGTTTGGAACTTAAAATTGAAGGAGAATCCCTTTTTAATGATGGGGTGGGGGTCGTTGTTTTTACAAGTATTTTAGCGATTATTCATTCTGGAGGCGGAAATATTAATGCTTCTGAAATTTCCGAACTATTTTTGATTGAAGCAGTTGGTGGAATAGTTTATGGCTTGGCACTAGGAGCTTTTGGTAACTTCTTTTTAAATGCCGTTGATGATGACCCAAAAACCTGTATTTTGATCACACTGGCAACAGCAATGGGAGGTTATGCTCTCAGTACTTTGATCCATGTGTCTGGGCCTTTGGCAATGGTGGTTGCAGGACTATTTATTGGAAATAGAATATCAAAACCACAATTCGATCATGATTCCAAAAAAATGATCAATCTTTTTTGGGAAATGTTAGATGATATTTTGAATGCGGTTTTATTCGTTTTGATTGGCCTTGTTGCTCATGGTTTGAATGGTGAAAGCAATTTTATAGTGATTGGCTTTGTGACCATCCTGATTGTTTTGGTAGCCCGATTTATTTCAGTTGGTTTGCCTTTTTCAATGTTGAAACATCCGGACGGAAAGCCTTTAAAAACAATGGCGATTTTGACTTGGGGCGGTCTGCGTGGAGGAATTTCAGTTGCATTGGCTTTATCGCTGGATGAAAGTGTTGCAAAGGATTTTATTGTTTTTATCACTTATGTCGTGGTTGTTTTTTCTATTATCATCCAGGGCTTGTCCATTGGAAAGCTTGTTAAAAAACTAGGTTTGGGAAAAGAATAAGGTCTTTTAAAAACTCCAAAAGATCAAATCACTTTTATATTGTTTTTTTAACTCACGATGTTCTGCTCCCAAACCTTGATTGACCAATTGGTATAAATCGTTGAGCAAAATCCATGTAGTCGCATAATAGTCGTGTCCCACAAAATCCATCTCGATGGTAGAAGCTTCGACTGTTTCGATGCCGTTGGTTACAGTAATCTTATCACCACCCTGACCGGCTCTCGGATTTTTATTTATACTTTTTGACACTTGAAGCGCTTTGTCTTTTGAAGAAGCATAGAGGGTAACATTTTTAGCTACCTGACCAATATGAGGTGCAATATCCTTTACAAAAATTTCAGCATCAATATCAGGAGCAGCAAGTATCACTTGCTCAAAAATCGTCTCGCCTTTGTGCTTTTCTTCCAGTGCCAAAAGGGCTTCTACCATTGGGCGATTGCCCATGCTGTGTGCAATAATGTGAATGCGCTCAAAGGAACCTTTTGTTATCAATTTTTCCAGAAAACCTTCAAGGTGAGGAGTAGTCCAGTCGCTGTTTTTTCCATCTTTCCAATATTTCAAAATTTTACCTTTCGAAGGCCAGCTATAAACTATAGGAACTCCACCAAAACTAATGTCATACACCATTTGAGCAGCCCGCATTACCGCTTCGTCAAAAGAAGTATTAAACCCATGAATATAAACCAGTGCTTCTTTTCGATCTGCAGAATCTGCGTTAAGTCTTAATTCTTTAAAAAAAGAAGTGTTTTGGAGTGGCTTCACTTCTTTTAAAACAATATGCTTTTCAATATTTTCCGAAAACTCCAGCTTCCACCAAAGTGGTCTTTCAATCTCTCCTAAAGCGTGGATTTTTGGAATGGAAACCATACACTTTCCTAACTCAAGCTGTTCATTTCCTTTTTTGCCTACAAAAGCCTTAAAAGGTTTTTGTAGGTTTTTTTTCTTTCGATCAGTAGCGTAAAAAACCGGAATCAATGAATACTTAGATGCTTCTTCAGTTGCAGTCAGTTCAGGCCTTGCTGTGGCAAAGCCAAAAGCAAGATCCTCTTCATACTGGGTCTGTCTTTGATTATAAATTTCAAG
>JANQFJ010000085.1 GCA_028277915.1 Saprospiraceae bacterium | reverse complement strand
CTGTTTTTGAAATGCTGACTTTCTCGTTATTTTCAGCTTTAGGAAACAATACAATTTGGGTCACTTTTGCCGTATCAACGGCTATTATCTCAGATTTGAAACTTCGTTCACTATCGGCCGAAAAAAACTGGTATCCAAAATAAATTGCCAACAAAGCAATTAAAACGATGAGTAGTTTTTTATTATTCATTTTTCTAAAAGCTTAAGTCAAAATTTAAGTATAACTCTCCTGCATTCTACGGATTCTGGTATTTCTTTGTCGCTGGTTTCGGAAAATACCGTATGCAATGACCAAAATAATGGGTAAAAGAAAATTCATGTATTTCCACATACTCCTTTCCCCGTCTTCAAGGTCTTTGATGGGGCGAGTTGCGACAGCTTTGGTACGCAGCTCAATCAACCCGGTATCATCAGAAAGCCAGTCAATGCTGTTGGTCATCAAACTGGCATTGTTAGATTGACCTCTGCCCTGCCCCTGAGAGGGGAAATCACCGTCAGAGAAAACGACAATTTTTGAAGGCACATTACCGGAAATATTTCCTTCTAAAATACCTCCCACGGTCATATTTGACAAACTAAAATCTGCATTCGTCCACTGTTTGTTGATGTCAAAATAATTGGGCAATGCCAGGGATCCGGTTTTTTCTGAAGTATATGCAATAGGCTTAAAAATCACAGCACTATCTCCGATAAATCTCATGGGGCTAACGACTGGCATAATGACCTGCTCCAAACCTTTCGTAATGGGATGTTCCTCAAAAGTGCTGATATTCGGAAAATAAGGGAATTGTTTGACAGAATTGAATGTCATAAAGCCTTGCTGTTGCCGGACAGAAACCTGCCCACAATTTGCATCTACCAAAATGTTACTTTCGATTTCAATTCCTTTAGTTTGAAGCCAGCTTTCCAAACCCGTTGTTAAGGGTGTAATTTGGGAAGTTTGAAAATCTCCTTGTGCGCGATCAATTGCTAGAAATAAATTGCCTCCCTGAGCCAGGTAATTATCTAATTTTTGTAATTCATCAACAGAAAAGGAATCCTTTGGAGCAACGATAGCCACCGTTTTAAATCGCGGCGGAACAGTAGCCTCAGTTGATAAATTTAATGGTTCAACATTGTACAAAATACTCAATGCCATATGGACTTCCTGCAATTGCTGAAGGTCTGGTTCTCTATGCCCCTGAATCAGTCCAACGGATGGTTTGTTTTGAACGGATATTTTTTTAATTGCAGTGGTAATGGTGTATTCCAAAGGGCTTCCTGGTTGGAGCGCCGGAATGATTTCTTTTGATTCTCCAAATTGAAGAATGGCTCCCATGAAGGTATTTTTAACCTGGATCTGGTCTTTTTCGCGAACCTGGACGGGAACAGGAGCAATTCCGTTTTGAGCGGCTTCTGTTTTTAATTCTTCACTTTCATCAGGATTGATGAATTCAAATTCTACATTGCCTTTTGAAATGTTGGAATATTCGACGAGTAGCTCCTGAAATTCTCTTTTCATTTTGTCCAAAATCGGAGGTAAATTACCAGAAAAATAACCCGTGACTGTAACAGGGTCATCCAGGTTTCGAAGGATATCTTTTGTAGCCTGGCTCATGGTGTATTCCTTGTTTTCAGTCAAATCAAAACGATAAAACATCCGTTGCGAAATAACATTTGCCAAAAGTACAATGCCACAAATTAGAAGAATTGAAGTTAAATTTTTCATTTTTTAATTATTCAATTTTTTATAATAAACTACTGGATATCAATAAATTGAATATTATTTTCTTTTTGAAATATTGATTTCAGCCAACAATATCCCCAAAAAAGTGATGGATAAAAAATACACCAAGTCTTTGGTATCGATCACCCCTCTTGTTATCGAATCGTAATGCTTGCTGAGACTTAGCGTATCAAACAATTTTCCAACAAATCCAGACGAACCACTTGCTAATGCATCAAATAAAAAATGGAAGAATATTCCGATCAATAATGCTAAAAGAAAAGCCACGATCTGGTTGTTGGTAATACTACTGGCGAACAATCCGATACTGATGTAAACAGCACTCATCAACAACAATCCAAGATAACCGCTGATAGTAGCGCCGTGATCCATATTGCCTAATCGAGACACGGAAAAATAATAAACCAGTGTAAAAGCCAAAGCTATTGCCACCATTAAAAAGCAGGCTAGAAATTTTCCAATTACCAGTTGTCGGTCGCTTACATTTTTGGTAAGGATCAATTCAATGGTTCCGGATTTCTTTTCTTCTGCGAGTTGCCGCATGGTCAATGCAGGAATGAAGAAGAACAAAGTCCAAAAAGCAACTGAAAAAAATACTTGCAAATCAGCTTCTTGTCTCAAAAAAATATCACTACCGAATAACCATGTAAAAAAACCGCTAAATCCTAAAAAGGCAATCAGCAGGATATATGCAACTAATGAATCAAAAAATGAATTCAGTTCGCGTTTTGCAATAATCCAAATTGGGTTCATTGTAATAATCAGATTTTATTTTTTGATTAATTCATTGTCAAGTCTCGGAAAATGTCTTCCAGTTTAGTTTCAAAAGGGATCATTTCCGTCAGTGCCCATTTATTTTTTACACACAGATCAAAGATTTCCCTGTTGGCGAATTGGTCGGTCACGCTTTGAATTTCAAATTTTTGATTTTCCCTGTCCAAAAAATCAACCATTGCCACTGAAGGTAATGACTTGAGTTGTTCAAAAATTTGATTGATTTCTCCATCTTCGATTTTAAGGTGCAGCACTTGTTGCCCTTGAGCCTGTTTGCGAAGGGTTGCGGCAGTGCCGTCGGCTACGATTTTTCCTTTGTTGATGATTAAAATACGGTCGCAGGTGGCTTCTACTTCAGGTAAAATGTGCGTGCTCAATATGACCGTTTTTTCTTTCCCGATTTGTTTTATGAGCTCGCGAATTTCGACGATCTGGTTAGGGTCAAGGCCAGTTGTTGGTTCGTCGAGGATCAGAATATTCGGATCGTGGATCATAGCTTGAGCTAATCCTACTCTTTGTCTGAAACCTTTGGAAAGTTGACCGATTTTTTTGTGCTTTTCGATATCAAGGCCACAAACCCTGACCATTTCTCTCACGCGATCACCGATTTTTTCTATAGGGACACTTTGCAAAGCTGCGCAAAATTCAAGGTAATCGATGACTGGCATTTCGAGGTAAAGTGGATTGTTTTCCGGAAGGTAACCGATATTTTTTTTCATATCCGACGTATCCAATGGTAAGCCACCAATTTTAATATCGCCATCATCCTTTTGGATATAATTGGTGATCATTTTCATAGTGGTGGTTTTGCCAGCTCCATTCGGCCCTAAAAAACCCAATATTTCTCCTGTTTTTACCTCAAAAGAAATATTATCCACTGCTTTTTGAAAACCATACGATTTGCTAAGATTATTAATTTTAACATCCATTTAATCACAAGTTATGTAAATAAAAAACTGTTTTAGGAAAGTATCTTCTCATTGTTTTACAGCGAGGCAAAAATAAAAAAAAATGAATTTTCTAAAAACTGAGAATAATATTTTTGTAAGATGATGCCTTGAATATGTTATTCAAAACATGATTGAACCATTTTTTTGTAGCTTCTTCCAATTGGCAATTCCGTTTTGTTAATTTCGATAATGGAAGAAGAGTAAGCCGTGACTTTGGACTTTGCAACTAAAAATGAGCGATGGATTCGAACCATTTCAATCCCTGAAAGCAGTTTTTCAATTTCACCAATCTGAAATTTGGTGATGATCGTTGAGCCTGAAAGATGGATCTTTACATATTCCTTTAGGCTTTCAACATAAAGGATATCATCAAAATATACTTTTACTTTCTTTTTATTGACATTGAAAAATGTGAATTTATTGGCGTCTGATATAACTTGAACTGGCTTTTTTTTAAGAGTCGGAGTGTCAAAATCCAGTTTGTTGACAGCCTGGACCAAGCGACTGAATTCGATGGGCTTCAACAAATAATCAACGACTTCTAACTCAAAACCTTCGATTGCGTATTGGTGATAAGCGGTAGTGACGATGACTTTTGGCGGATATTTTAATGTTTTTAAAAAATCAAATCCTTTTAATTTTGGAAGATGAAGATCCAAAAAAATCAGGTCAACCCCATTATTCCTTAAAAAATCCAATCCATAAATTGCGTCTGGAAAAATACCCAATAATTGAAGTTGAGGTAACTCCAAAATATAATCCTGCAATATCTCTGCAGCTAGTGGTTCATCTTCAATTATGATGCATTTAATCGGATCCATTTTCTTGTAGGTTGATTTTCAAAATTACTGAAAATGATTTCTCCAATGTGGTGATGTTAAGTTCGTAATTATTTGGGTAAACCAATTCAAGCTGTCGTTTTACATTTTGAAGGCCCAGGCCATGAGTAGCAGATTGCAAATCCGGCTCTTTGCTATTTATAATTGAAAAGGTCATCATCCCTTTTTCAAGCTCCAAATTTATGATAATTTCTGACTGAAATCGCGATTCGCTCGCTCCGTGTTTGAAACTGTTTTCAACAAATGGCATGAGCAACAAAGGAGCGATTTGTTGGATTTTATTATCGATTTTTTTATAAAAATTCACTTCCAGTCTTTCGTCGTATCTAAGCTTTTCAAGTTCAATGTAATCCTCGATGATTTTTATTTCCTGTGCGATGGAAATTCGATTTCCTGTACATTCATAAAGTATAAATCGCATCAATTTTGAAAGTCGCATTACAGCCTCCGCAGTCAGTTCTGACTTTTTTCGTGCCAAGCCATAAATATTATTTAACGTATTAAAAAAGAAATGTGGATTGACTTGTGCGCGCAAAAAATGTAGTTCGGATTCTAATTTTTCACGTATTAATTGTTGTTCCCGTTCCCGCTGACGACTTCTGTCCCGTGTCATTTTGATAGCTCCGGCAATTCCTGCAATTGAGTAAATCGTAATAAATGAAGACAGTATTTTTGAAAAAGAAAACAAATTGCCTTCATAAGCTTGTTCATAGACAAAAGGGTAAATAATATAACCCAAAAGCAAACGGTATAGAATGATTGAAATTGCAACTCCAAAGAATAACTCTATCAATAAATTCAGATTAACCCCTTTTTGAGTTTTTGGTAGGAAATTGTAAAAAAGCCAATAAAAAACAGATGCCTGGATTAATACTATTCCAAAACGCTCTGCCATAGCTTTGCCAAGCCGAAATGCCCAGGAAAAGTCCCGATAAGATACATTTCCAAGATCTGCCGTGATATAAGATCGCAATAAAAGAAACAGGCTCCAAAAACCAATATGCAGTAAAATCCGCTGATTCATCTTTCAAAAGTGCGAAAATTCCTTTGGATTATTTGCTTCTACCTACGAATGAAAACTTGCATACAACGAATGAACCATAACACTGTTCGAAATGCATTTTGATGATGATTTAAAACTTACAACCTGTACAAACCGACATTCTTACATTAATTGGAATTATTTAGCGAAGCAAAAGTATTTTCGGTTAAAAAATCAAAAATCATGAATGCCATTTTTACTTTTCTTAGCCTGTGCCTTTGTTTATCGGTTTACTCACAATCATTTACGAAAATTACTTCAGGAGATATTGTCAATACGCCATCTGCATCTCGGAGTGCCAATTTTGTAGATTTAAATAATGATGGTTGGGACGATGTTTTTATCTCTAACGGACCTTCAAACGGCCAAAACAATATGCTTTATTTGAATAATCAGGACGGCACTTTTTCGAAAGTGACCGGTGATCCAATCGTTCAGGATGGCAGCGGGTCGGATGGTGCTTCTTTCGCAGATGTTGACAATGATGGTGACGTGGATGTTTGCGTAGTTACCTGGCACAATCAAATCAATTATTTTTATAAAAATAACGGAAACGGACAATTTTCTCATCAATCGAACAGCATCATTGGAGCAACTGGAAGTTATTCGGAAACTGCTTCCTGGGGAGATTATGACAATGATGGATTTGTGGATCTTTTTGTAACAAACAGCGCAGGAAATAAAAAAAATAAGCTGTTCCAAAATGATGGGAGCGGCAGTTTTTCTGAAATCACTACTGGACCACTTGTCAACGATCTGGAAATTTCCCGTTCTATCGATTGGATTGATTATGACAATGATGGAGATCAGGATATTTACGTG
>JANQFJ010000073.1 GCA_028277915.1 Saprospiraceae bacterium | reverse complement strand
CGTAATTAACAGTGGACAAGCTTTGGCCGCACATTTTGGCGATGGAAAATTGAAGGCCAATGATCTCGCAGCAGGAATCACAGGAGCCATTATCAAAGATCCGGTTCAGGATAAAAATGTCTGGCTGGAATATCTTGAAACTGTGGTCAAAGAAAGAAAAGACTGGAAAGATTTGTATCGGTCTTGTAGAGAAATGATTGATTGAATTAGTTATTAGAAAAATAGATTTCATTGGTTACAGTTTTTGGAATACGACATCATGGTCCAGGTTCAGCAAAAAGCCTTCGAAGTGCATTAAAAAATATGCAACCGGATATCCTTTTGATTGAAGGTCCGCCAGATGCTGAAAAACTGATCGAACATGTCGGGAATAAAGGTTTGAAACCGCCGGTTTCTATTTTAATTTACAATCCCAAAGACCTGAAGCAAGCAGCTTATTTTCCTTTCGCTGAGTTTTCTCCGGAATGGCAGGCCATGAAATTTGGTTTAAAATATAATACCCCGATTCAATTTATCGATCTACCACAATCCATACACTTTTCGCTCAATAATCTTGAAAAAGAAAACAAACAACTCTCTTTTGAAAAGAAAGAGAATGATTTAAAAAAACTGACCCCGGAAGAAATTTTACTACAAAAAGACCCTCTCGCATACGCTGCTAAACTTTCCGGTTATAACGATAGCGAACGTTGGTGGGAAATCATGTTTGAAAAAGAAGAAAATCCGCAAGCCATTTTCCCTGCAATTACAGATCTGATGACTGCTTTACGAGAAAAAACAAACGATCCCCCTCCGCGTGAATTGATGCGTGAAGCTCACATGCGCCGCGCTATTCATAAAGCTCAAAAAGATGGTTTTCATAATATTGCCGTGATTTGTGGAGCCTGGCATGCTCCGGTTTTGCATAACATGGATCAATTCAAAGCTTCTGCAGACAACGCTATTTTAAGAGGTATAAAAAAAATAACAACGAAAGCAACCTGGGTTCCGTGGTCTTATGATCGCCTCTCCAACCAGAGCGGTTATCGCGCAGGAGTCATTTCGCCTGCATATTATAAATTGCTTTTCAACAATCGAAAAGAAGTCGTTATACGCTGGATGTCGAAAGTAGCACGCTTATTTCGAAAAGAAGACATCAATGCTTCCTCTGCACATGTCATCGAATCGATACGTTTGGCTGAAACATTAGCCACAATGCGCAATTTAACTGTTCCTGGAATTGATGAAATGTATGAATCTGCCGTTTCCATTTTTTGCGAAGGGCATGAATCAAAAATGGACATCATCAACAATAAACTCATCGTCGGTGATCAAATCGGAAAAGTACCTCCTGAAATTCCTTTGATTCCTTTGCAACAAGACCTGGAAAAGACCATTAAATCTGCTCGTTTAACAAAAGAAAAAAACAGTGCTGAAGCTGTTGATAAAAAATTAGATTTAAGGACGCCTTCCAATCTCACCGCAAGCCAGCTGCTCCATCGATTAGATTTATTGAGCATCAAATGGGGGAAACAGAAAAAAACTTCAAGATTCAATACCGGAAATTTTACTGAAATCTGGAAACTCAAATGGAAACCCGATTTTGCCATAAATATCATCGAAGCTGGTATGTGGGGTAATACAGTTTATTCAGCCACTTCACGATTTGTATTACATAAAGCTGTCGAAGTTGGAACACTACCCGAGCTTACACAACTGGTTGAGTCAGCACTGAACGCTGAACTCAAAGACATCATCGGTGAACTGATTTATTATTTACAGGATTTGTCCGCTTTGACGAAAGATGTACAGCATCTGATGGATGCGCTTCCGGCATTGGTCAATGCCATTCGGTATGGAAGTACTCGAAAGCTGGACGTGGCTTCGTTGGAAGAAGTCGTTGACAAAATGATCCCAAGGATTTGTATTTCACTGCCCAATGCCTGCATTTCAATTGATGAAGAAGCCTCAAAGGCGCTTTTTGAAAAACTGTTATCAGTCAACCAGACGATCAATATTTTAAACGAAAAAAAATACAATGACTTGTGGTTCAAAGCTATCAATCAAATTTCAACTTCAAATAAAATAATCGGAATTCTGAGAGGAAGTTGCAACCGCATTCTTTTCGATAAGGAAATAATTAGCCTTGATGAAACGGCAAGACAAATGCGCTATTCTTTATCACAAGGAAATGAAGCTATGGATGCGGCACTTTGGCTGGAGGGGTTCCTTTATGGGAGTGGATTACTGTTGATCCATAACCCGGCACTGTGGAATGTTTTGGATGAATGGATCACTGATCTTCCGATTGAAGTTTTTCAACAGCTTCTACCTTTGCTGCGAAGAACCTTTTCGGAATTTTCACATCCAGAACGTCAAAAAATGATGGATTTGGTGAAAAAAGTGAAATTGGAAGATGAACATACAAAATCGGAGGATGCAGCAAAAGAAGAACTCGATTTAAAAAAAGCTAAAGCAGTCATCGCCACTGTACAATTACTTTTGGGGATCAAATGACTTCTTCACCAAAGATTTTCGAGATCTTTTTTTGTAAACCTGTACTTGCGATCGACAAAATAAGAATCCCCTACCTGGTCTTTCCTTTTAAGCTGCAATCCATCTTTTTTAAACAATTTCGCCAACCAGGCAATCGGCGTCAAAATAAAATAAAATAATGCAGACAATAGAATAAATCCATTGATCCGCCCAAGGATTGCAGCCAACTTATACCAGAACCATGCAATTTTTTCAGCTAAGAAAGACGACAATAATGCAGCCACACCAACAACCGTCGCAGCAATTAAAAACTTACCGTTATCAAAAATCCAGAAAAGCACCAACAATCCTGTACAAATTGCCAGAGCCGCTTCCAGATTTTTTTCACGTGTAAGCTTCATTTTTTATTAAAATAATACAAGTTGTAATTCATTTTAAAGAAAGAAAATGCGTCGAATATTTGATACAAAACCTTCCTTTTTTTCTTTCATTCTTCACAACTTGGGTTAAAATAATGAATAGATAAAAGGTGCTACCGATGATCCACCTCCAATCACGATCAAAACACCGAGAAGCAACAACATAAATATTACCGGCATCAACCAGTATTTTTTGCGCTCGGAGAGAAATAGCCAAAGGTCTTTTAATAGTTCCATTTTGAAAAGAGATGAAAAAATTCTAGTAAAATTTGACCTGGGATAACCAATTCGGATTATCACTCCCATTTAAAAAATAGAATTTTGCTCTTCGAGAAGAGAGTCCAGATCAAGAAATTGCCAATCCAAAGTACGATTTTCTGGTGAATGATTTAATAATAAAATTAAATCCTTAGCAGTATTTTTTAACGTATCTGGCATAAGTCTGTTAGAATGATCAATACCAGAACCTATAAACCAAACTCCTTCATTGCAACGAAATTGAAATTGTTTTTCCTTTTGACCATAATCCCCTGAAATAAAAATAACCTGAATCCCTCGTTTTTGTACCTCTACTAATCTATTATAGAGGACATGATCAAATCTGGACATAGGTTTGCACCTACTTTGCCAAGCAGGATAATTAGCATTGGCTCTATGCCATAAACTAGGCATTTCTTTTACATGGTTCCATACCACATGGTGACTTAAAATTATTAAATGAGAAGATTCCTGTATGGTGTCACATACATTTTGGAACATATCGTTCTGCAATTTTAGTCTTTCACATTCAGGCGGTTCAAGATTAGTGTTTAAAACTATCACATTCAGACCTTTATGGTAAATCGTATAAAAATCTTTTTTCCCAGTAATCTTTTCGAGCCAATCGTAATTTTCTCCTTCAACATCATGATTACCAAGTGCCCAGTAATTTCCAGGTTGATCGACTTTGAGCACTTTATTAATATATTCCAACGTAGAATATTTTATATCTGAATCACCACAGATGTCTCCTCCAAGCCATATATGTTCATATTTATTTAAATTTAATTGCTCTACCCTAGGATCAATTCTAGTTTTTGATTTATAAATATGACTTAGAAAAAGAATACTATTCCGGGCTGGCACATCATTCTTTTTGCAAGAAATTGCACAAAATAAAATTGCCGAAAACATTACAATCTTATATTTATAATAAAATTGAGATTCAAGATTTAAGGTCAGATTTTCGATCATCAATTGAAGACTTGATTGTAGTACTATAAATGTAAAAACATTGCTTAGAAATTAAAAAATTAAAGTTTGATAAAAATTTACTGCGAAAGACAGAATCTTCTTTTAAAAAATCAAAAAGCCAAATATCAATCAATAAATTCAATAGTCTTTAATACTCCATTCAATTTTGTTTGTTCTCGCTTGTCAAACAAAAAATTGCCAATGACAAGGTAATCCATTTCTGTTCGCATAAAACATTGAAAAGCATCTTCCGGAGTACAAACGATAGGTTCTCCCCTGACATTAAAGCTGGTGTTAACAAGCACTCCGCAACCGGTGAATGCTTTAAATTTGGTCAATAACTGCCAATAGCGACGATTTGAATTTTGATTGACCGTTTGTATGCGAGCTGATCGGTCAATATGCGTGATAGCTGGCAAGCTTGACCGCTGAAAGTACAACTTTTCCATCAGAGGCAAGCTGTGATAATTTTCAGGTAAATCAGTCCACAATTCTCTTCTTACTGGTTGAACCAACAACATGTACGGTGAAGGCATATCCAACTCGAAATACTTTGAGGCACCTTCCTCCAAAACCGACGGCGCAAAAGGGCGAAAGGATTCGCGATATTTTATTTTTAAATTTAATTTTTTTTGCATTTCTGGATTTCGGGGATCTCCTAAAATGCTGCGATTTCCTAACGCTCTTGGTCCAAACTCCATCCGCCCCTGCATCCAACCAATTGCTTTTCCATCTACGATAAATGCCACAACTTTCTCACATAATTTTTCAAAATCATCATAAAAAGTATATTTTGCTTTGAACTTGCGAGCCATCAATTCGATGTCCAAATCGGAAAACTCTGGTCCCAAATAACTTCCCTTCATACTGTCGGGACGTTCAATTTTTCCTCTTTCTTTTTCAAAATAAAGATGATGCGCTGCCAAAGCAGCACCCAGCGCACCGCCTGCATCTCCTGCGGCTGGTTGAATGAAAATGTCATTGAACAATCCCTTTTGGAGCAATTTCCCGTTTGCCACGCAGTTTAAAGCCACACCTCCCGCCATGCAAAGGTTTTCGGATTGTGTCAGTCGTCTTGCCTCCATCGCCATTTTGATTACAATCTCTTCCGTCACATTTTGAATGGCTAATCCAAGGTTGCAATGAACTGCTTGGAGGGGAGTTTCAGGTGATCGTTTTGCAAACCCAAAAAGTTTTTCCCACTTTTTGTCATTGACCATCCGCAATCCCGTTGCATAATTGAAATACTTTTGATTGAGCCAAATGGATCCGTCATTTTTGATGTCAACCAATTCCGCTTTTATGATGTTTTCAAATCGTTTCACTTCATCGGAATTAGGATTGCCATAAGGCGCCAACCCCATGAGTTTATACTCCCCCGAATTGACTCGAAATCCCAAATAGTAGGTAAACGCGGAATACAACAAACCAACAGAGTGCGGAAAATGCAACTCTTTTAAAACGGTAACATTATTTCCTTCACCTTTGCAAATGGAGGCAGTGGCCCACTCTCCTACTCCATCTATTGTGAGGATTGCTGCGCATTGGAAAGGCGACGGATAAAAAGCGCTGGCTGCATGAGAAAGGTGGTGCTCAGGAAACAACAGTTTTAGATTCTTTTTATCAAAAGACTCAATTTTATTCAATTCCTGGTGAATAGTTCTTTTAAGGAAAAGTTTTTCTTTCAACCAAACCGGCATTGCTTTTACAAAGGACTTTAGCCCTTTTGGTGCAAAAGCGTAATACGTTTCCAGTAATCGTTCAAATTTCAAAAAAGGCTTGTCATAAAAAGCTACAGCGTCCAAGTCATCAATTGAAACACCGGCGTATTTTAAGCAAAATTTTATCGCATTGGAAGGAAACGAAGCATCATGTTTTCTGCGGGTAAATCGTTCCTCCTGGGCAGCAGCAATCACTTTTCCATCTTGAATTATCGCAGCAGCGGCATCATGATAAAAAGCAGAAATCCCAAGTATGATCATCTTTTTATTAAAAAGGTTAGCTAGTTAGGGGGTAAAAGTAAGGAGTTTATGGTTCATAGTTTGAAAGCGTCATCCTGCCTCCATTCTGCATT
This sequence comes from Saprospiraceae bacterium, assembly GCA_028277915.1. Classification (GTDB taxonomy): domain Bacteria; phylum Bacteroidota; class Bacteroidia; order Chitinophagales; family Saprospiraceae; genus JAHDHW01. Next base: position 14,829 of record JANQFJ010000073.1, on the reverse strand, counting down.
TTATGGTTTTGAAGTGCCATCCAGCCTCCATCCTCCTTTTTGCTTCATCGCTTCATTCCTCTTCGTCGTGAATCACATCTGGCAACTCATCAGTATCGGGAACGGTTAGCCAAAAATTGTTGATTCCAATACCCAAAATGCATTTGATTTTTTGCATGTTCAACAATTCAAGTAAAGCCAGAAAAGTAACAATTGCATGGATCCGATTTTCAGCCTTTGCAAAGATACTTTTGAAATCTGTTTTCACCCCTTTTTTCACCCTCGAAAGAAGATATATCTGTTGACCCTGGACGGTGTGCTTGTAGGTATAAACATGATGGACCGTTTTTTTATTATCGTCCATTCGTTGCAAAACACGCTGAAAAGCCCGCATAAGCTTATAAAGGTCAAACGATTCCAATTCAATATCGACCAAGGCTTTTGTAGCAATCTGGGTCAATTCTTTTGGTGTATTACCCCTGATATTTCGAAAAGCACGATTTTCTTCAAAAACCCGCAGTTCATCCAGCACACTTTTGTATCGTTTATATTCTAGGAGGCGTTGTACCAATTCCTCTCTCGGATCTATTTCATTGCCTTCTTCGTCCACAGGTTTACGGGGGATGAGCATTTTGGCTTTGATCCGCATCAGCGTTGCAGCAACCAAAATAAACTCGCTGGCCAAATCAATATTCAGCGATTCCATCTGTCGGATATAATCCAAAAATTCATCCGTGATCTTTGAAATCGGAATATCGTGTATGTCTAATTCGTCTCTTTCAATGAAGAAAAGCAGCAAATCGAAAGGCCCTTCAAATTGTGGAAGTTTTATAGTATAAGTCGTACTCATAAAGTCCTCTGTTGACACTCTTTGGCTGCAAATATACATAATTGACCAAGCTTGAATGCGAAATCACCGATTTAGTTCTTTGCTCATTACTTATTTTATTCCTCTTTTTTAAAACAACTTTCAATTTGTAACTTGCCTTCGAAATAGCAAAAAATAGAATTTTGAAAAAAGGAAAACTATACCTCATCCCAACGCCTTTGGGGGAAAATGCCGTTCACACGATTCCTGCTTACGTCATTGACATTTTGCATAAACTGGATTTTTTTATCGCCGAAAAAGCCAAAACTGCCCGCCATTTTATTAAAACCACTCAACCAAAAAAAGCCTTTGACCAACTTACTTTTTATGAATTAAATAAAAGAACTGAAGAGCACGAATGGCGCACTTTTTTGGAAGATGCGGAAAAAGGAAACGACATTGGTTTGTTGTCCGAAGCAGGTTGTCCCGGAGTGGCTGACCCGGGCACTCAGATTGTTGAACTGGCGCACCAAAAAGATATAGAAGTTATTCCTCTTGTCGGGCCATCTTCCATTTTGCTGGCACTGATGGCATCCGGAATGAATGGTCAATCTTTTTGTTTTCATGGTTATCTTTCCCCGAAAAAACCAGAACTTGCAAGAAATTTAAAACGATTGGAGCAATTATCTTCAAAACTTCGGCAAACACAGATTTTTATCGAAACACCTTATCGGAATATGAGCTTGATTGATGAAGCTTTAAAGGTTTTGAACCCTAAAACGAATTTTTGTATCGCGGTTGATTTAACTTTAAAAAGCCAGTTTATAAAAAATTTAAAGATTAAAGACTGGCGAAAAATAAATATTCCGGATTTTCATAAAAAACCTGCAATATTCCTGATCCAAAGTTGAAAAAAATCATCTTTTATTTAAAAAACGATATAAACAATTGACTCCATCACTCGTTTAATATTTGAATTGAAAAAACATAAAAATAAATGCTAAAAAACAGACCACAGGAACTTGCCATAGCTGAAAGAAAACTAGATGAAGTCGGATATTTGGACATTGACGTAGATCCGACTTTAGATTTGGCTGAGGAGATCGAGAAACTAAAAGAAGAAAAAAATGCCATTATATTGGCTCATTATTACGTCGATGCTGAGATTCAGGACATCGCTGATTATATTGGAGACAGTTTGGGGCTTTCCCAAAAAGCAGCTAGTACAGATGCTGATATGATCGTTTTTGTAGGTGTCCATTTTATGGCAGAAACTGCAAAAATGCTATCGCCTGACAAAAAAGTATTGTTACCGGACCTTAAAGCCGGTTGCTCGCTAGCTGATTCCTGTCCACCGCATTTGTTTAAAAAATTCAAAGAAAAATACCCCGATCATGTGGTAGTGAGTTATATCAACTGTACTGCTGAGTTGAAAACATTGACAGATATTTGTTGTACTTCTTCTAATGCAGTTCACGTTATCAACAGTATCCCGGAAGACAAAGGGATCATCTTTGCCCCAGATCACAATCTCGGTGCATACCTGATCAAAGAAACCGGTCGTGATCTCGTACTTTGGAACGGCACCTGTATGGTCCACGAAATTTTCTCTCACGAAAAAATCACCAAACTAAGACTGCGTCACCCTGAGGCCAAATTCATCGCTCATCCTGAATGTGAAGCACACATTCTCGAAATGGCGGATTTTATCGGTTCGACAAGTGGATTGCTACGCTATACGCAGGAATCTGATGCAAAAGAATTTATTGTCGCCACCGAAGCAGGGATATTGCACCAAATGGAACTAGCATCACCGGAAAAAACATTTATCCCGGCTCCACCTAATAATATGTGCGCCTGTAACGATTGTCCTCACATGAAGCGCAACTCCATGGAAAAACTCTATCTGTGCATGAAATACGAGCAGCCGGAAATCATTTTACCTGAATGGGTAATTGAAAAAGGGATAGCTTCGATTGATCGCATGTTGGAAATTTCCGAAAAAGCTGGACTTTAGTGTTTTACAGGTAACAAATTCAGGTTTTTAAGCATTCTAAGACCATAACAAATTGAGCTTTTGTTCGTTTTATACTAACTTTGCGCGCTCATGAACATACTTTGCTTAAAAATCTCAGTTGTGAAAAAAACACTATTTACTATACTTTTCGCTATTTCAGGCTTTATAGCTTCTGCCCAAATGGGTTGGGAGGCTGGCGGATGGCTTGGTGTTTCCTACTATTTTGGAGACCTTAATACCAACTTTAACCTTAGCAGGCCAGGCTTAGCCGGTGGTTTGATTGGCCGCTGGAATTTTAATGAAAGACTTTGTTTAAAAGTAGGAGCCAACTACGGAAGTGTAAGCGCTTTCGATTCTGATTCTGAAAATTCTTACGAAAAGGCCCGAAATCTTGGCTTCAAGTCAAACATCTTCGATGGTACTGCCCAGTTTGAGTTTAATTTCCTACCATATATTCACGGCAGTAAAGATCAGTTTTATACTCCATACCTCTTCGCAGGATTTTCGGTTTTCTATTTCAATCCAAAAGCAGAATACAAAGGTGAAATGGTTGAACTGCGACCACTTGGCACCGAGGGGCAATTCAAAGGTGAAGAATACTACACTGTCGTTGGAGCTTTGACCTATGGAGTTGGGTTTAAAATAGATTTGAGCTATGAATGGAGTTTAAATTTCGAACTAAGCGCTCGACGAGCATTTACCGATTATCTTGACGACGTCAGTACCGTCTATCCGGACATGGATGACCTGGAAGCCTTGAGAGGACAAATAGCCGTTGATCTTTCGGATCGTTCAATAGTTGGCCCGACTGAGATACCAATTGGTCAGGAAGGCCGCCAACGCGGCAACAAAAACAATAAAGATTCTTACGTAATGTTTGGCGTTGGGCTGGTGTATTATTTTGGAGATATTCGCTGTCCACCTTATACACGATAGGAAAATTTTAAAATCTTTATTCTAAAAAACGCTGACTGGTTTAACCAATCAGCGTTTTTTATTTTTTAGTGCTCCGCAGTCATTTCATCAACACTAGAAAGTGCTTTACTCAGCTCGATCAATCGAAGAAATTCGTTTCGATAGCCATCCAAATCGGCTCCTTTTGCTCCTTGAGCTAATACTTCAATGTTTTCGTAAGTTGCATTTCCTTTGTATTTGGAATCCCGCAACAACATTCCAAAAGCAGCTACCGCAGCAGAAAAACGGAAATTGTCTGAGGTTTCATTCAGCTTTTTGCCAAAGTCCCGGGCAGTAAGTTCAATCAATTCACTGGAATCTGATTCCGGAGCTTTATAGCGCAGCTTGATGGTCATCAAATCAGGATCAGCTGATGCTGAAGATTTAACATTTCGATCCTGATATTTCAACTTATCAACATTTGAAGTCATGGACTCATTGGAGTTTGCTAATATAATTTCGTACAAAGCTGTGACAGTATGTCCTGCACCGAGATCGCCCGAATCTTTTTTGTCATCGTTGAAATCTTCATTATTCAAAATTCGGTTTTCATAGCCAATCAGGCGATACTCTTTTACATGAGCAGGATTAAATTCAATTTGTAGTTTTACATCTTTTGCAATGGTGTAAAGCGTACTGGTGATCTCGTTGACCAACACTTTTCGAGCTTCATTGATATTGTCGATATAAGCGTAGTTGCCATTTCCATTATCAGCCAACTTCTCCATTTTAGCGTCTTTATAATTTCCCGTTCCAAAGCCCAAAACCGAAAGAAAAACACCTTTTTTCCTTTTTTCTTCAATGATTTGTACTAATTCAGAATCACTGCTTTGTCCCACGTTGAAATCTCCATCAGTAGCCAGTATGATGCGGTTGTTGCCTTCTTTTATAAAATTCGCTTCAGCAATTTTGTAGGCCAAATGAATTCCCTGAGCTCCTGCCGTACTGCCCCCTGCCTGCAAATCGTCGATAGCCAGTCGCATCGTTCTTTTTTCTGATCCTGGAGTTGAAGGAAGCACCACACCGGAAGCACCGGCATATACAACTATCGCCACACGGTCTTCAGCCCTCAATTGTTTGACCAGAAGTTTAAAAGCATTTTTTAAAAGCGGCAATTTGTTGGGCGCTTCCATCGAACCTGACACATCTAACAGGAAAACCAGATTGGAAGGCGGCATATTTTCTTTAGATATTTCACGGCCTTGCAAACCGATATGAACGAGACGATGTGCTTTGCTCCAGGGGCATTTTGAAATTTCTGTATTGACCGAAAGCGGTCGCTCCCTTTCGGGCTGAGGATAATCGTAATTAAAATAATTTATAAATTCTTCAATCCTCACCGCATCACGAGGCGGCATAGTTCCCTGATTCAAAAACCGTCGGGTATTACTGTAAGAAGCATTGTCAACATCAATCCCAAAAGTGGAAAGTGGATGATCTAGCACCGAACGAAAATCGTTTTCAACGATCAAGTCATATTGTTCTGTATTGAAAACAGGTTCTTCGGATCTAGGCGATGCGATAAAACCATCAACCGCATCCTTTTGTATTGAATAAACTTCATATTTTTTGTTGCTGCCGCTATAATTATGACATGCTGAAAGAAAGACAAGAAGTAAAAAGGCTAACAAACGGAGTTTCATTATTTTGGGTTTTATGGTTAAAAATGGTCCGAAAAGGAAAGCAATTACCACTAATGATGCAGAATTAATTAAATTTGGTGTGTTGGCTTATTTTAAATAGAAATTATGATCCGTCAAATCAATTTTTCGCTTCCTGCCTATCCCAGGGGATTTCATTTGGTTACACGAGAAGTTGCAACTCAGCTTGGTGATTTGCCTGAAACCGGTTTTTTAAACCTGTTCATCAAACATACTTCGGCAGGTTTGACCATCAATGAAAATGCAGATCCATCGGTTCGAGTAGATTTTGAAAGTATTTTTAATAAAATGGTTCCAGAAAATCTACCTTTTCTAACGCATACGATGGAAGGACCAGATGATATGCCGGCACATATTAAGACTGCTTTGGTCGGAACTTCTGTTATGATACCAATCACAAAACACCGCCTCAACCTGGGCACATGGCAAGGCATCTACCTCTGTGAATTCAGAAATTACGGAGGTAATAGAAAACTCGTGGCTACCATTTACAGCTGAAATCGGGTAATTATTTTGTAAAAAACATTATACCAACTACCTTTTCCTGTCAGCATTCCTAACTTTGCAGCGAAAATTATTCATTGTCACTTAAATCATCTGCTTTTTGAATGCTTCTTATCTCCTCAAAGGAATAATGTTGGGATTATTGCTCACCATAATGGTAGGCCCAATCTTATTTGCCCTCATTCAGGCAGGGATTGAGCGAGGATTTCGGGCAGGAGCAATGATCGGTCTGGGTATTTGGATAAGTGATTTGATTTTTATTCTTTCCGCCTACTTTGGTATTTCTTACCTTTTAAATATTCTGGAATGGAATGGGTTTGAGCTAACTTTAGGCATCGCAGGAGGTTTTGTTTTAATAATAACCGGCATTCTAACCATTTTGAGCAAACCGCCTGAAATTGGCAAATCATCAGGAATTTCGGGGTCTTATTTTGCTTTATGGATCAAAGGATTTTTGATCAATACTGTTAACCCATTTACGGTTTTTTTCTGGGCAACCGTGATGACTACTATCGTTGCCAAGGACAATATGAACGGTCAAAATGCGGCCTTTTTCTTTGGTGGAATATTAGGAACTATCATCATTACAGATTCTCTGAAAGTATTGCTGGCCAAAGCTATTCGTCGCTGGCTAAAACCAAAACACATCCTTTGGACGAGGCGCATTTCAGGGGTTGCTTTGGTAGTTTTTGGGATTGTGCTAATGGTGCGGGTGGTGATATAAGTTAAGTGGTTAGGTGGTTAGGTGGTTAAGTGGTTAAGTGGTTAAGTGGTTAAGTGGTTAAGTGGTTAAGTGGTTAAGTGGTTAACAAGATAATATTTTATGGAATTTGGGTTGTTTTAGTGTCTTTATAAGAAAAGGTAAAATGGACCCAATTTTATTTAATGAGACTTTTAAAAAATGTACTAAACTTTTAGCCCTTTCTATATTGAAATTTTATTCTGGACTCTCGAAAAAAGATGAGCTTAGAATTATTGGCAAACAATTAATTCGATCTGCAACTTCAGTATCTGCAAATTTTAGAGCTACGTGTATCGCAAGAACTCCCAGAGAAAGATATTCTAAGTTTTGCGTAGTAGTAGAAGCAGATGAAACCATCTTTTGGTTGGAAATACTTAGAAGAAAGTCATCTGAATGTCAAAGTTCCTAAAGAATTAAAAATTGAAGCTTTAGAAATGTCAAAAGTTATGTCTTCTTGTAGAAAAAGTCTGAAATACAAGCTTTCAAAAACTTGATCACATCTTAACCTCTTAATTATTAAACTTCTTAACTTTTTCCACCTCACCTTCCAAAAAGGTTGTATTTCAAAATGCACCAAATCGCACGAACGCCATCTTTCCAACCAATTTTTTTCCCTTCTTTGTAAGACCTCCCATAATAGGAAATACCAACTTCATAGATCCGAATATCCTTTATCCGTGAAATTTTTGCGGTGACTTCAGGCTCAAAGCCAAATCGTTTTTCTTTCAGATCAAGACTTTTGATGATCTCAGTTTTGAATAATTTGTAACAAGTTTCCATATCGGTGAGATTGAGATCCGTAAACATATTGGAAAGCATGGTCAACCAGCGGTTGCCTATAGAGTGCCAAAAGAAAAGTATCCGGTGTGGATTTCCGCCCATAAACCGTGAACCATAAACGACATCTGCGTGGCCTTCAATCATCGGCTTGAGTAAAAGATTGTACTCTGCCGGATCATATTCTAAATCCGCATCCTGAACGATCAAATAATCGCCGGTCGCTTCAGAAATACACCGGTGCAAAGCAGCTCCTTTGCCCTGATTGCGATTTAAAGTAAAATACTGGATGAGTAGTTCAGGGTTTTCAGCAATATATTTTTCGATGGCAGCGGTAGTTCCGTCCGTTGAACAATCATCGGTTATGATGATTTCTTTATCAATATTGTCGATTAATTGGGCAGCCTTGATCTTATCGAGTATCAGGTGGATGGTCTTGGCTTCATTGTAAGCCGGTATGATGATAGAAAGTTTTTTGCCCATTGAAGCAGCAAATTTCAACAATCATTTCCAAAAACGAAAATTAAATTTCCAAAGCTACTTCGGAACAAGTTTCAACTTATTATCAATAATTTTAAACCAAAGCGGTGGAATGAGCGAAATAATCATGGCTGTTGGATACCCAAAAGGCAATTGCGGGCTTTCATCAAAGTGCCTCAGCACCTGGTACTTCCGACTCGCTTTGAAATGATGATCGGAATGCCTGGTCAATTCATAGAGGAAAATTCGGCCAAGTTCAAAATTAGAGTTCCAGGAATGATGCGGAGCTACATTTTCATATCGCCCCGAAGGGAGTTTTTTGCGACGCAAACCATAGTGTTCGATATAATTTACCGTTTCCAAAAGTAGAAAACCTATCACGGCAATAGCCACTGCGAAACTAATAATGTTCCAGCCAAACAACCATCCAATTATCAAAAGATAAGCAATCTGAATGATCTGAAACCGTATCATTTCATTGCTAAAACTAAAAATGCTTTTACCTAACCTTCGCAATCGCTCTGCTTCCAGCTTCCAGGCATGGAGATAAGCTTTTGAGACGGAACGAAGCCAAAATGCGTAAAGATTCTCACCTTTTCGTGCTGAAGATGGATCTTCGTCCGTCGCCACATTTTTGTGATGCCCACGATTGTGTTCGATATTGAAATGCATGTATAACGCCGACATCAACAATGTTTTTGCCATCAACAATTCGTACCAGGTTGAACGATGCCCCAACTCGTGAGCTACGTTGATACCAATTGTCCCGACGATCAATCCGACGTTTAAAGTCATTGCTACTTTCTCAAAACCAGTCAAACCACCAGCTTGTAAAGTTGAAAAATAATACCAAAGCAGTGCAAACAAAATCGGAACATTCAGATACAACAACCAGTCAAAAAACAAGGATTTTGATTTTTTTTCTTCTTCTTCGATGCTGAGGTTTTCGGTAGAATTTGGCGTAAAAAATTCCATTACAGGTACAAATAAAAACCCAATGTACACAGCTCCCAACGACCAAATCCCTCCAAAATAAATTCCTGCAAAAGCAGCAATCGGGGCAAGGTAGGCAAATAGATATTTAGCGTCTTTCATTGGAAAAGCTGAATGAAATATGGAGAAAGCAGTTATTGAAGAATGTTTATTTGACTCTCTCCTAATTTTTTAAAGAATCAATCTCGCTTTTAAAATTACTAAATTCTAAAAAGAAAGAAAGTCAAAAAAATTAAAAATATTTTGAACCTGTCGTAATGTTGAGTGTAATCAATGTAAAATCAACCACGGTCCTCATGCAAAAACTTCTATCAATTATTGCTCTGGTAGCTCTTTCATTCAATATTTATGCACAGCCCGATGCATGCCCCGAATGGGTTTTTTCCGTCACAAAAGTTCATAAAACACTGGATTATTACAAATCCCAGGCTAAACTTTGGGAGAATGAAATCAATAAGAACAAAAAAAATGCAGATGCCTGGTTGAACTTCTTCACGGCGGCACGAATGACAAATCTTTTTACACCTGCTTCAGAAGGCCAACCTTATGACATGACTGAAATAGCTGAAAACATTATTCAGAATATCCCAAATACTTTTGAATCAGAATATTTGCTTTTTTGGCAAAACAATCCATCTGAGGAAGCTTATAAGCATTTGCAAAAAGCTTATGAAATGGCTCCGTATCGTTATGAAACCTACCACGATTATATTACAAAATCAGAATTTAAACGAGATACAGCAACAATCAAAAAATTCAGTGAGCTGTGGTACAACCACGAGTATTACTCCCCTGGAATTACCAATTGGAACTACAATGTATTCATGTCCGTTGAACCGAATGCAGTTTTGATCACCCAGGGCGACAATGACACTTATCCGCTTTGGCTGTTGCAATACTTAAAAAATGTTCGCCGGGATGTGGCTGTTTTGAACGCTCATATTTTATTACAGGATGATTATCGAAAGACCATTTTTGAGGAAGTGGGAATTACCCTTTTCAATAAAAAGTTTGAAGATTTTGAGTCGAGGACAGCATATTTCAATGCTGTGATTGAGCATGTGGTCAAGCATACAGATCGTCCTGTTTATTTTGGATTGAGCCTGACAAAACCTCTGCAAGATCTCCTGGATGATAATTTGTATTTAACCGGTTTGGCTTATAAATACAGCGAAAAAGAATTTGACAACAAGGCAGTCATCAGGAATAATTTTGAAAACAAGTTTTTGATCGATTATCTTAAATTTAGTTTTCATGATGATTTTAGCGAATCGGTAGTTCGCTTCATGAATCAGCAATACATCCCATGTTTGACCGTTTTACACAAACATTATACGCTCAGCGGTGAAAGCCAAAAAGCTGAGGAAGTTGAACAGATTTTGATGAAAATTGCACGGGAAAGTGATCGAGAAGGGGAAATCGCTCATTTTTTAGAAAAAACCAAAGAACAATAGTTTTGATTTCTTTCAGAAAGAAATATGAGAATTATACCGACGAAGAATTGGTAAAATATGTTGTCAAAGGCAGTGAAAAAGCTTTTGATGAATTGTACCAGCGGTATGCACAAAAAATGCACGCCTATTTCTACCGTAACCTCGGCAAAGACGTCAATCAGGCCAATGACTTCATTCAGGAGCTTTTCATCAAGATCATAGAAAAGGGCAACCTTTTTGATCCTTCCAAAAAGTTTTCAACCTGGATTTATGCTATTGCCGGAAATATGTGCAAAAATGAATATCGCCGCATTCAACGACATGCGGTTTTAGGACTACCAGCTGATCTGAAAGACCGTTTTTTTGCCAATAGTTCTTCCGACAATGATTTTGATCGATCCGTTTTTGAAGAATATTTACAAAAAGAATTGGATAAAATGGAAGCTCCTCACCGAGCGTGTTTTTTGCTTCGCTATCAACAGGAATTGAGCATCAAAGAAATCGCTGAAGTTTTGGATTGCCCTGAAGGAACGGTGAAATCGCGATTATTTTATACGCTGAAAAAGTTGTCTAAGAAACTACAATATTTTAAACCTGATCATCTCAAAAAAAAAGATTATGAAACGTCTGGAAAAGAGATTGGAAGACCTGCTGCTTCAGAAAAGATTTGAGGAATTGAGCAAGATGGATCGCGAGTGGGTTCTGGCGCGGATTAATGCATCCGAGTACGAAGCTATGCGCCAGACTTTGTTGGAAAGCAAGCGCGTTTTCCAATTGAATCAACCTCAGCTCGATCCAAATATTAAAAACAGGCTTCGAAAAAGGGTTGCTCAAAGTTATCAGCCAAATGCCACTGAAAAGCTATTTAAATATACCATACCTGCGTGGAAAGTTGTAGCGGCAGCTTGTGTGATTTTTTTACTTTTTGCAAATTTTAAATCAACTTTTACGACTCCACCGGAAGTTGTTTACGTTCATTTGACGGATACGGTTTTTGATACCGTTTACAAAGAACTTCCCGTACGATTGGTGGATTCTACTTCTGAATCTTATCCTGACACCAACGCTCAGATCATTTCAAGTCCAACAAAAAGAATCAACCAGTCTCCTCGTAGTTTATATAAAAAATCGAATTTCAAGAAAAAGAAAAAAGACTCTTTACAAGTTAGCTTACCCGAATTAAACAACTCTTTTGCAACAACTTATGACACGGCTGTTTTAAATAATATGATCAGAAATTATTTGCAGTCACCTGCGGACAAAAGACGAGGCAGTAGTATTGATAAGGCGGCTTTGGGCTTGATCGATCGGGTTTATTGACACTGCTCTCTAGCGCATTTTAATGACTTTCTTTAAAACTCTTCGATCTGAATCTTCATGAGTGATTTCCAAAAAATAAACTCCTGAAGGTAATTTAGCTAATTGAAGTTCAATGGATTTATTAAAATCCCGGGATTGTAATATTTTTCCACTAGTGTTTGACAGTTTAAGGCTCAATTCTAAATGTTCATGCAAATATATTTTAATAAAATCTGATGTTGGATTTGGAAAAACATCAATGGGTAACAGCGAAATATCTACTATTGAAACAGTAGCATCCTCACCATCACAATTTTCGTCAATCCCGTTATTGGGAATATCAATTGCATCAGGATTGATATCTATGTTTTCATCATCGCAATCTTCCGCAAGTGGAAATCCATCTTGATCGAGATCATCATCTAAAGTGGTGGGATCGCAGTCATCATCCAGGCCATTATAAACAATTTCTATAGCATCTGGATTGATATTTTCATTGTTATCGTTACAATCCTCCCAAATGAAAAATCCATCATTGTCACTATCAAAAGCAGATACCAAAGTATTGGTTATAGTATTGGTGATTACAGCTCCATTGTAATCAAAGTAAATATTTGCTGTATTACTTATCACAGAAAATTCATCGAGTCCTTCATTAGGGTTGATTTGAAATATCACAAAACCATGGCTTTCGGGTTCATTAACAGAACTATCTGGTAACATGATATCTTCAAATAAAAACTCAACAACTCTTCCAGGATAAATGGTCGTACGAAACGGGTGGCTTGCAGCTATTGGTTCAAATGTTTGCAAATCAAGCAAAGGAGAGAGTTTATCTCTAATTTTAACAGTAAATGCCGTATCTGTTCCAGTGTTTTGAAATCGAATGGTATAAGTTAGTCTTTCATCAAACAGGGTATAATTTTCACTGCTTAAATCTGTTCTGTCTGGATTCACTAATTTATCGTTTGGGTCTATCGCACATCGAATGATTGAATAATATTCACTTTGACTAGCTAACTCTAATTCATTATCATCATTCAATAAAAAGATTGATGATGGAATTGAAATTTGCTCATCAACATATTGTTCACCAGGCATTAATAAATCAAGTTGGATTTGAAAAATATCTCCAACGAGAATATCACTAAAATCCCATCTGATAGTATTTCCATCAATCGAAACGGGAGTCTGATCAGAGTCGATAAATTCAATAAGATCATCCAAGATGATTTCAATTTCTCCGGATATTGTATCGCAGCCATTATTTGCAATATTAATCCAAAACGGAACTGTAAAGCCACAACGCGTCGGTGCTGAATTAATTTTTGTTAAAACCGAGACCTCATCTGATATTTTTTCCAACCCAAATTCCAATCCTGAGATAAGATTTCCATCCGAATGAATCGAATAACTCACCGAATCAGAACTGACACCCCAACACTGATTCAAAATCGGAGAAACCTCATAATTCCCTTCTTGCACAAAAAACTCATAATTCCCTTCTGAATCTGTAAATGTGATTATTTCATCACCATCGACAGATAAGGCTGCTACCGGAATATTATTGACTCCGATTTCATCCAAATCTTGTTCACCATTTGAATTGCTGTCGTGATAAATCTTTCCTTTTATATCTTCTGTTAAATTGAAATCTAAGTAGTAAATTTCATCCCCATAAATATGGCTATTTGCAATAAAATAAAGTTTTCCTCTATACATATTAAGAAAAGCAGGATTATTAAGTTCATTATAATCATACTCATACATTGGGATTGTTCCATCTTGCGTTCCATCTGTTTGCCATATTACTCTAGGATTAGATTCCGTAGCTGTAAATAAAATCAAGTCTTCAACTTCAGTAAAATTGGATGGAGAAGAGTCATCGTTTGGATTTATGTCTTTTATAATATGAGTTCCACTAGGTGTACCATTGGTTATCCAGGGTTCCCATCCATATTGGGGTTCCTGATAAGTCGAAAAAATCACTTGATCTTTAAATTTGGTCAGCTTGTTAATGTTCCAAGCCCAGTTTTCTCCATACAAAAATTGAGTGCCTGCTTCCGTTCCATCTGTTCGCCAAAGTTCTTTTTCGTTAGATACAAAGATCAACCTGTCAGACAGAGCAACCCTAGGAATTTCATCATTTATATCTGTTTCACCAAGTAAGATGGTTCCTGCAGATGTTCCATCTGATTTCCAAAGCTTAAACGGAGTAATAAAAGCTTCATAAAAATACACTTCATTGTTGAACCTCGTAAACCCCTGCGGGCTAGAGGAGTTAATGCCGGGAATTATATCTTTGAGCATCATCGTGCCAACAAGCGTACCATCTGACACCATAGGTTCTGTACCAATCGTAGCATGTTTATTTGCGAAAAAAAGTAGTTCTCCGTTAGTCGCTGGTGCACTCCCCCAAGGCATATCAAATATTGATTCACTACCAGGAAGACTCTCAAAGACAAGCATAGTCCCACTTATGGTTCCATCTGTTTGATATAATTCAATTCCATTGATACCATCGTCATAAAAAAACCATAACTTATCTCCCATTCTTACGGGGCGGTTTTGATTAAATTCTGAATTCCCGGCTGGAAGGAGTTGAAAAGTACCCACATCAGTACCATCGGTTACCCATAAATCGCCATATTGAAGGAAAAGCATTTTACCATTAATACTTCCATATTTCTTGATACTTGACATGTGCAAATGTAAATTTACAGAGCCATTGACTGTGCCATCACTTGACCACAAAGTATCGTCAATAGTAAAATATAATTTTCCTGCTGCCTGGGTAAGATCATCAACGTATGAGCCAAAAGTGTTTGGATATAGATCAAACGCGGGTTGAGTACCATTTTCAGTCCCATCTGTCGAGTAAAATGATTGTCCGGCCACATTGTCAACAGCGTAGAAATAGCTTGTATCATTAAAAACAAAAAATGCGTCTGGATATGCATGTGCATTGCCGGGATTGATATCTTTTAAAAGTCCTGTCCCTGCAACCGTACCATCACTCACAAAAGGCTCTTCCCCTACAGGGTTATTAAAATTATCAACAAAGTAGAACAAGTCATGATGAATTCCTAAAAAAGCAAGATTGCCTTCAACTGAGGTCAAGTGAATGGTGCCATTTAATGTTCCATCAGTTACCCACAATTGATCATCACCTTCATAAAATT
>JANQFJ010000066.1 GCA_028277915.1 Saprospiraceae bacterium | reverse complement strand
ATCGACTTTTAGCCTATTTTGTATTTAAGCATGGTGATCTAGCAACCGATCATGGTTCCTACATAAAGTTCAAATTCTTGTTTAACTTTTACTCCATTTGAATTTTCTGCAGGTTTCCAATTTTGCATTTCATTAATTGTCTGAAGCAATAGCTGATCAATTGTGTCATTTCCGGATGATTTGGAAAGCTGGGTATCAGTTACTTGGCCTTGCTCATTTATACTGAATCTCACCGAAGTCTGTTGTAACTGCCTGCCTATTGTTTCGGGGATTTTGTCAATAGCGTTTGTTTTTAAATATTTTTTCAACAACTGGTATCCGCCAGGGTACTCAGCTTCGAATTCAGGAACTATTGTGTATGAAAAATTTATTACTCTAAAAACGTCACTATTATATGAATTCTTAGGGTTGTACTTAACATTTACAACGATGTCAGTACCCATATCAGCCATTTTTAATATACTCATTTGTCCATTGCTCAGTGTGTCATTCGCACTTTTTGCCTTCATGTTTACACCGTTGCAAGTCGCTAAAACCTCTACAGAAATATAGTCCTTTATCCACGATGATGGAAAACCAGGATTGACATCACTCATGGTTTTGGCCTCAATAAGTTTTTCTTTTATAATAGGTCTTTTATAAGTTCCACGAACTTCATAGCCTATGCTTTGGGAAAATCCATAAAGAACAAGATTGAGTAAAAGCAGGGTTAATATTGTATTTTTCATTTTTATATTTTATTGAAAATTATAAATAATCTTCAACCCTAGCAACTAATTGAGTAATCAATTTGACATTTAGGATTAGCCTTCTTTTATTTTCTAACAGGGGTTTGTAAAATTCAACTAATTGTTATAATCGGATATGTGCAAGGACTGCAAATTGGCTTGCGTGTAGGAAGGGAGAAATCTGCCAGACGGAAGGATTACCAGAGTGGTGCCCAATTCAAAATATTGGAGCATTTTAACTTCCAGCGAAGGGTGTCCCGAAGATACCGACTGCAAGCTCAGCCCAAATGAGGAAAAAGCTTATCAAAATGACCAGGCCAAGGACAAATCGATGCTCCATTTTTTTTACCTTTCTCAATGTAAGATCGAATATGAGACCTGTACTAAGCAGGAGGATGCCCATGACTAGAAAATCTAAAGGTGACCAATTCACTTCACTTGTGAATTGCATAGCAATGAAAGGTATGAACAATAAAAGTGCAACTGATATTAGAATGACGATAAGTCTTTTATTCAATGTAAGCATAATTGTCATTTAAAATAAATAATTTAAAAGTACTTTGAAATACAAAGTTAAACAAAAATTGTACAAGTCCAAACTTCTGCCAAAAATATGTTGAAACAACAGTTAGTGGTTTGTGTTTGATCTCGACTACTATAATTTAAAAGAAACCGATAACTCTCGTTAGAAAGCTGACAATATGAATTGGTTGGGTGTTATGGTTTTCAGATATATTTCCTGTCCTCTTCGTCGTGTATAACAATAACTTCAGTTTCTTTCCACTGTTGATTCAAGCCCTTTGTTTCAAAATATGTCATAAAGATTTTTTCTATTGGAAATGTCCTTTTGAAAAGGTATGAATCTGTTGATTTGTTTTGATGTGCTCCATATTTTTCAAAATCAGCATGGCAATTGGCTATTTGTAAAATTGGCGTCCACGAACTCCATGGTTTGGATACAGACCTCCAGCCTTTTTCACTGCTCATACCCCTGTAAAGTATTAACTTTTCCAATCCAATTTTGCTAAAAAAGCTTCGAACATATGCAAGCCTATGAACTACATATTTCATGAAAGTTTCCTTCCTAATCGTTTTTAGGATGTTTCTGTCACGCAATGACTTACCATAATAATTCAATAACCCCATCTCTGCCATAGTCTGCTGCAAGGCTTTAATTATTTCTCCTCCACTTTGTGCAGCCCAGGTTTGTGATATTCTGTAATCCAGATCTTTTAAATTATGCATTTGCATATAATTAGCAAAATCAGCCTGTAGCTCCAATGGGCCTACTCTTAAAGTAAGATCCAGTGTTTTATTTATATTCAAAAACGAACTATTATTTTCAATCCAATCGAGAACATTTGGAATGGTTTCATTGATCTGTTCATTTGTTATTTGCAAAACTTTTGGATTTGCCTGGATATTCAAATCATGGTCAAGCTTTTCAATAGCTTTCTTAATGGTTTTTACCTGTGTATGGTTCAATTTTTTTGAGCTCTTTTCAAACTGAAAATCAGTGATTTCCTCAGCTGGCAATTCCCAAATGTTCCCTTTATCCTCAAATTTTAAAATTTTAATATGCATAAGACCAGATTCAGATAAATAGCTGTCAATCTGGATGGGAGTTCGCCTAGCATCTAAAAGTCTTCCTTTATTTCCAGGTACCAAAAAGTATAAATCCCCTCGGAAAAAATCTGAGTCTGGGAGTATATTATGATCCTGTTCGTATATGCTTTTCATTTTTCAATAACGATTAATTTTCCAGCCCCTATTATTCCACGTTTTCCACGTAACCAGACAATGTAAGTTCCATTTTTTAAACTTCCTTCTTCAATGGTATATCTATCTGCCTCACTTTGAAAGGTTGGCTTGACCTTATTCCCGTTAATGTCCGTTATGCACAGTAGTAATTCTCCATCTAAGGATTCAGGGATCATTATTGTCGTACCTGAATTTGTTGGATTTGGGAAAATTTTCAATTTTTGAATGAAAGGTGGAGGTTGATTGACAACAGAAGTCGTACCGCTACAATCCACATTCGCTGAGCCAACAGTTAAAAATAAATCATCAAAATAACTGTCATTGTCCGTGCCGGCATTTCGGGTTCCTTTCAATTCCATCTGAATGGTTCGGGTTTGTTCAGGAATAATCTCTGACCAGTTTAACAATGTCCATGAATTGTTAAGGGTTGACAGGGTATTGCTTTGACCAATTTCGTTATTGTTCTCATCCAGAAAAATGACTTTAACTTCCGGTAGGTCAGATCCTGAATAATTTGAAAGATAGCCTCCAAAGTTTACTGAAAAACCACCTGTGTCAATCGAATCTATATAATCGTTCACATCAATATTTTGAATAGCCCTGCCAACTTCGCTGTGATCACAAAGTCCTCCAACGGCAAAATATTTATCTCCGCTATTCGGAGGCACACCTTCACACACGCCGCTTTCTAGCGCTTCAACCACTCCTTCAACAACTGTCCAATTATTAAGATCATCTTCTGCTCCAGGATTGACCAAAAGATTTGGCAAAGCAATTGATTCGCTTGTGGTAAAGGTTGCTGGTGTTGACCAGTCACTCCAATTCATTTCTTTATCCCTGTATCTGACTCTCCAAAGGTAGGTAGTAAATTCATCAAGTCCCAAAATCTCTTCATCAGTCAAGTCATCATCAGCTTGTGTATCAATATCGAAGTACCAGTTTTCAAAATTTTTCCAACTTTCAGCAACAGGATCGTCAAAGCCATTCTGAAGTGTAGTTACTTGCCAATGACTTTGTCCATGCGCAGCATTTGGATTTGGAGAAGAAAATTCATTGGCTACCAAAGTGACACATTCTGGTGCAACTTCTTCATCAATTGGAGCTATTGGTAGTGGTGACGTAATCTTTGAAGGGTTTAACCGAATAGTCAGACTGTCAGAAAGTTGGTTGTCAACAATCATATCCTGATCCCCTCTGCTGATTCTTTTGATCACCAATTTCGGGTCGGAGTCATCAGTAACTTCTACCACTACAAAACCATATTCATCCTGTGAAACAGAAAACTCATCGTAGTCAAAATTTGGGAATTCGCCCCAATTGTCTATTGCTCCGCCCGCTGTTGCTACATTTATCCAAAGGTGCTTATGATCCCTAGATTGTCCGCGAGAATATCCGTGTGTATGCCCAAAAAAATGAATGCTTGGTTTTCCACAATCAGTTGTAAATTGTTCTAATCTCTCAATGACATCTCCTGTAAAATTAGACTCTCCCGGTACCCACAATTCAGATTTATGAGGATGATGCAATTGGGCGAAAACAAAATCGATAGAATCTGAATCACAGGTTAAAGAAAGCGTACTGTCTAACCATTCCAGTTGATCAAGGTTGTTAAAAGGGCTATTGGAATTCAAGCCGATGATGCGGACATTTCCATAATCTTTATACCACCAATGTTCTTCAAATCCCAAAGTACCGTTTTCGGGTAATTTAAAATACGTAAAGTAATAAGAGCTATTATTTTCATGATTGCCCAAAACGGGATAAACCGCCACATGGCTCATCAACTTTTCCGCAGGATTGAAAAAAGTATTTTTCCATTCATTAAAATTATTACCATTGGTGACCAGGTCTCCGGGAATCATCACTAAGGCCAGATTGTCCACCAACTCACCTCCAAGCTCTTCATCCAAATAGGTAAGTACTCCCTCTTCGACAATTTCCTGAAATTTGCCAGGAAAATTTCCATCTCTTTGCATATCACTCATGGCAACAATTCTGAAGGGTTCATGGTCGGAAGCAAAGGGAGGCGTCTTAAAATTAAATATCTCCGAAACGGCATTCCCAGTCCTGACTCTGTAATAATATCGAGTAAATCGCTCCAGATTTTCAAGATGTACTTCATGCACTCTTGCATTTCCATTAGAAGGGTAGGAGGTGCCAACTGATTCATTGCCAAGTGAGTTAGTCAGGCCCCATTCTACAATACTTTCTTCATTGGAATCGGTTTCCCACAAAATATAAATAGATTGAGGGTGTGCATCCTGGAGGTAGGGTAGGATGGTTATGTTTTGGGCGCTCCCCTGAATTAATACACCTATAAATAAAATGCTCAGTAAGTAAATCTTTTTCATTGGATTATTTATTTAAAAATTCAATTTGCTTCCATTTAAAATTGATGGGATCATTCTTTTGAGGAGATCCGGGGGTACTCCTTCCTTCAGTGATGTACTTTGCCAGCAGTTGTTTTAATTCTTCTACTTTTTCAGGTTTCGAAGATTCTAAATTGTTAGATTCTTTGGGATCGACTGACAAATTATACAATTGGATTTTTGGTAATGAATCGATTGCTTCTTTATTGTTTGGCTTAGGGTGACTCCATCCCCCTGAACCTGGACACATAATTAGTTTCCATTCATTTTTTCTTATTGCAAAACTTCCATTAATGGAGTGATGTACAGTAGCTTCCCTGAAGGGGCGATTAATGTTCTTTTTTTCAAAAATAGGCATCAAACTATAACTATCTTCCCCTTCGTTGTCCTTTAATTTATGATCAACTATGTCTGCGAAAGTTGCCATCAAGTCAGTCAGGCAAATTGTCTCATCAGAAGTACTTGCTTTTTTTATTTTTTTAGGCCAACGTGCTATGAAAGGAACTCTATGTCCTCCTTCAAAAATATCTGCTTTATGTCCACGATAGATTGAATTTGGATGATGTCCTTTTTGTACCAACTCATCAATCTTGGCAGCAGGCGAACATCCATTGTCGCTTGTAAAAATGATTAAAGTATTATCATTTATTCCTTCCTCTGCAATCTCACCTAGTAATTTTCCAACATAATCATCGATCATAAGCATGAAATCTCCATAGGGATTTAATCCGCTTTTACCTTTCCACTTTTCAGTCGGCAAGATAGGAGTATGTGGAGAAGGTAAAGCCAGATAAAGAAAAAATGGATGTCTTTCAGTTGATTTTTTTTTGATAAACTCCATAGCTCTTCTAAAGAAATTAGGTGTGACATCTTCATGGTTGAAATCTTTGGAAGTAGGTCCTTTTCTCCACCATGAATATTTTCCGGTATTAACAGTGGAGGTATCTGGTATTGCTGTTGCCATACCATTTTCTACATAAACATATGGCGCCATGTCTAATGATCCTGAATGACCATAGCTATAGTCAAAACCCAAATCATTGGGAGTATTCGCAACAGGTTTTGAAAAATCAATATTTACAAAATCCTTTGCATTCCAACCAGCTCCGGTTTTGTCTGTTGAATCCTTCAATGCCCAATCCCATCCTAAATGCCACTTTCCAATAAAAGCGGTATTGTAGCCTTTCTTTTGGAGGATAGAAGCAATTGTACTACGGAAGTTTGGAATCAATGCTTTAGATTTTCCCGTTAAAACACCACTTTTTAGTTTACTCCTCCAACTATACCTTCCTGTTAGGAGTCCATATCGTGTAGGCGTACAAACGGAAGAAGGGGTATGAGCATCCGTAAACATGATTCCTTCCGACGCTATTCTATCAATGTTAGGAGTTTTGATTTTATTATTTTCGTGATAAATGGAAATGTCACCATAGCCTAAATCATCTGCTAATATTACTATGATATTGGGTAAAGAATTCTTTGTGTTTTTTTGGTGACAACCCACTCCAATTATGATAAGGAGAGTAGATGTCAAGACTTTGAAGTAGCTATATTTTCTCTTTTTCATTTTTAAATGATAGCGTTAGAGGAAGAGGTCAATAGCTCCGAAAGGATCATCAGTTTTTACAATTAGCTCAGTAAAACTCCTATTTCAAATTGGCCAGTTTTGATAATTTTAGATAACTCTAATTGTGTTTTCGGGCTCTAAAGCCAAGTTTTAGTGTTTTACAAACTTCTTTCTTGCAAAATAATTTTCCATGTGCGCTTCCAGATAATATATCCCAACATCTAACTCGGAAACGCGTATGACCTGCAAATGCTTGTCAGGTTCAGGTATTATGTGTACAAGTTGGCCAAATGCATTAAAGATTTTTATTGCTGAAAGTGTGTGAATATCAGAAGCAACAGTCAGGTAGTCGAAAGAAGGATTCGGAAATAAAACAATTGTTTCAGATCTATCCAGGTTGTTTATTGCTACCGGCTGAACGAATATGCAAACAGTGTCTGAAAGCGTACATCCAGAAGTGTCAGTAACCATGGCTATATAACAAACATTTTCTGTCGGTGATGCAAACGGATCAAGGCAATCATTGCAGCTTAAAGTACTATCTGGAGACCATGATACACTTTCAATCGAGGACGAGGGTACACTGATAGCCAAATAAAGTTGTACTGAATCGCCAAGATCAAGATTTATGTCAGGCTCTAATTGTATTTGGAAATCACAGGTATCCTGTGCAGTTGAGCTTGTATTGAAAAGAAAAAATAAGGGGAATAAAAGGCTGTAAAAGAAATTTTTTTTGATTGTAATCATAGTTTCGTGTTTTAATTTACGAATATACATTTTAGAATATGGATGCCATACGATAGGATAAAAAAAATAATTGGATGAAACGAATACTTTATCTTTTAGTTATCGGAAGGCATAAATGCAAAAGCTTCTTGAAGAGGCAGTCGTGAGATTTTTGCTGTAATTGTTTATGATATTCGTGAAATTAAAATCATTTTCTAATTAGCATTTTAAAATCCTTTCCAATTTGGTTAATTTCTTTTCTTCCATTTGATGTTTTTTAAGCGGAAAATGATTTTGACAGCATAAGTTTAAGCATTACTTTTGATTGACAAAAACGATGTTTTTAACAACAATATTGACAAAATAGATGAATGTTCAACAGATAGAGTATGTACTTGCAGTAGCGGAATTAAGGAATTTTGGACAAGCTGCCGAAAAATGTTTTGTGACACAATCCACTTTGAGTACAATGGTAGGAAAGTTTGAGGACGAAATAGCCATTCGAATTTTTGACCGTAAAACAAAACCCATTACCGTAACAAAAGAAGGAGAAGCTGTTTTGTGCCAACTAAAAACAATCTCAAAAGAAATCAGAACGCTTAACGAGGTCGTTCAGGTTTTAAAAGGAGAAATGAGTGGTGAGTTGAAAATAGGCGTTATCCCGACGGTAGCGCCATATATTTTACCCCGGTTTTTGAATGACTTTGCCAAAAAATTCCCCAAATTGGTTTTTACAGTAAGTGAAATTACCACTGAAAATATTATTGACCTTTTGACGAAGCGAGAATTGGATGTTGGCATTGCTGCGGTACCTTTTAATAATAATGATTTTATTGAAATTCCTCTTTACAACGAACCTTTTGTGCTCTATGATTGCAAGTCTAAATCCTCAGAGGAACCTGTTAGTATTGAAAATTTGGATTTTGAAAATTTTTGGCTTTTGGAAGAAGGGCATTGTTTGCGCACTCA
>JANQFJ010000064.1 GCA_028277915.1 Saprospiraceae bacterium | reverse complement strand
ATACCATCAGGACGCCTTTGTTTTGATTTCTTTTCATCCAGAATGTTGATTACAGGGATAGCAAAGGCAGCAGTTTTTCCAGTACCTGTTTGGGCAATGGCCAATACGTCCTCACCTTTCAAAATTGGTGGGATCGACTTGTATTGAATATCAGTCGGACGTTTAAAACCCAGTTTGCTGAGGTTCTTTTTGATATTAGGTGCAATGCTGTAATCTTCAAATTTCATCGTTTCTCGTTATGAACGGCAAATTTACGGTGGTTTATATCAAGGCAGGGTTATATCGTTGATTTTATTTTCGGAAAATGAGATTTTTGACCTTTTCCTCAAATCTAGCATCACTTTGAAAAATCTCGAATGCAGGTTCTACATAGTAATAAACCAACATACCATCTTTGTCCTCAAAAGCTTTTTCAAATCTTTCAAATGCATGATCCATTTCACCTAGTGCTGCGTAAATATAAGCGATAAATAATGAAGGCACATAGGTCAATTTTGCTTGTTCGAGCATACCATTTAGCAAGTTTCTGGCAAAGTCAGTTTGGCCAGTTTTTGACAAGGCAATCGCCAGGTAAAATGGGGCAAATCCCTCTCCGTTTGACAATTCAAAGGCCTTTTGGTAATATGTTATAGCCTTTTTTATATCGCCTTTTTTTTCAAAAACAATCCCTTTCAAACGAATAGCTTCAATATCGTTGGAATCTAATTCCAATATTTCATCAATAAATTTTAAAGCTTGGTCTAATTGCCCTGTATGAATATAACAATAAGGCATTTCAACCCAAGCGTCAGGATTGATTGGTTCTAATTCAATGGCTTTTTTAGAGTTTTCAATAGCTTTGTCAAAGTCTCCGATCGTCAACTCTATCATGGTAGAACCTTTATAAAATTCAAGCTCTCCAGGATTTAGCGACATAGCTTTTTTTAAGTATTTGCGTGTATTATCAAAATTCCAATCGTAGCAAAATGCTATACCTCCAAGCATTAGGTATGCTTCAGCATTATCTGGATCAATTTCAATAGATTTTAGTGCCAATTCCTTGGCTTTTGGATACCCTTCTTTGGGTCGTATCATTCCATAAGCGCTCATATAAAAATAAACTACTGCCAATCCGGAATAAGCCTTTGAATATCGTGGATCTAAATCAATTACTTTGCTAAAATATTCCACAGCTTTAGGATATCCTTCAACGCGTTTCCCTTTAAAATATCGTCCTTTCAAATACAATTGATAAGCTTCGATGTTTTGTGTTTGAGGTTGGCTAGATTCAATCGGATTTTCAAACAAAGTGACTTTTAATTTTTCCGCAATTGTAGCAGCGATCTCATCCTGGACTTCGAATACATCCGTTAATTCTCGGTCATATCTCTCTGACCAAAGATGAAAACCATCAGCAACTTTTATCAATTGTGCAGTAATCCTTATTCGGTTTCCGGCTTTTCGAAAGCTGCCTTCCAAGACAGTTCTGACATTGAGTTTTTGACCAACTTCTCTCAAATCAACATCTTTTCCTTTGAATGAAAAAGCAGAAGTTCTTCCAGCCACTTTCAAATCCTTTAATTGTGCCAATGAATGAATAATTTCTTCAGTAATACCGTCACTGAAATATTCTTCATTGGGATTGCCACTCATGTTTGAAAACGGTAAAACCGCTATTGATCGGTTTAAAGTGCCATCTTTCAATTTTCCTTTCATTTCACTTCGATTCGGCACTTTAAAACCCACATTTGCAATGGCGAAAATTTCAATTGGTTCTTCCACATTTTTGAACTCAAAACTACCAAGTTCAACCATTTTCAACTTTGGCTGGTTCTTCAAATCGTCTCTTATTTTTTTGGAAAATAATATGGCTCCAGGAATACCCATTGATTCTATACGTGAGGTCAAATTCACACTATCTCCATACACTTTACCATTTTCAAAAACTACAGTTCCACTGTGGAGGCCAATGCGAACAGGGACAATTGGCTTTTGCTCAAAATTACTTTGTAAAACCATTGCACAATTTATTGCTTCCAATGTGTTTTGAAAAATGCAAAGTGCCCCATCTCCATAAAAGTTGATTATTTGTCCTCCGTTGTTTTCAACCTTTTCTTCCATTTCATTTTGAAAACGGCGAAGGATTTGGGTAGCAGAACTCTCATCTTTTTGCATCAGAGAAGTATAACCAGCGATATCGGCGAAAAGAATGGCAGCGAGTTGGCGTTGTTTATTCAAGAGATTGCTATTAAAAGTATGAATTGAAAGATAGCAAATTATCTCAAATTATTGCGTATCAATTTATGTTTTAAAACTGATTGATCACAGTAATTCCAAGACTTTGGAAATCATTCATTGCCATCAATTCCGCTGGAGTTTCATTTAAAGAAATGGTCTTTTGAATGAGTTTCTGAGGGTGCAGTTTTCCTGATTCAATCATTTGGAGCATTTGTGGATAAGCGTGAGCCTGCATACCGTGACTGCCGATGATTTCCAATTCATTGGCGATGACTTTATCCATAGGAATTTTTGGATTCGCCTGATTACCTGCTAATAAGCCTATCTGGATGTGTTTTCCTCTTTTTCGAAGATTTAAAACAGAATTTTGGCAAGTAATTTTACTACCTAAAGCATCAATTGAAACATGAACTCCGCCATCAGAAAAAGCCATTACAGACTTTGGAATATCTTTAACGACGCTGGCATTTAAGGTAAAATCGGCACCAATATTTTTAGCTAGATTAAGTTTATCATCTGAAATGTCAATTCCAATCACCTTTGCTCCCAAAGCTTTGGAAATCATTATTGCGGAAAGGCCAACCCCACCACATCCATGCACTGCAACCCATTGACCACCAGTTACTTGGCCTTGATTAACTATAGCCCTAAAAGAAGTTATAAATCGACAGCCAAGGCTTGCTGCGGTTTCAAATTCAATATTTTCCGGAAGTTTAACCAGGTTTATATCCGCATAGTCGATAGCCACAAATTCTGCAAAAGCCCCCCAATGCGTAAAGCCAGGTTGAAATTGATGATCGCAAACCTGTTGATTTCCAGACTGGCATTCGCGGCAATTCCCACAACCACACACAAAAGGTAAAGTCACCCGATCTCCTTTTTTAAACGTTTTCACATTACTACCGATGGCTTTGACAATTCCAGCCAGTTCGTGCCCTGGTACATGCGGCAAAGTAATATCCGGATCATGTCCCATCCAACCATGCCAGTCGCTTCGACAAAGGCCAGAGGCCATCACTTTCAGTATCACGCCGTCATTGTTTAATTGAGGGTAGGGGACACTTTTTAATAAAATTGGCCCTTTAAAAGAATCGTAATATACTGCTTTCATCTATAGAAAAAGGATTTTCCTACAATTATAAAAACATTTGATCAATGTTGAAGAATGCGGCTGATTCCAAACAAAAGTAACAGAACCATGAGAATAGCCAGAATGACGATAAACTCACTGCCAGGAATGTCTTTAATGCTCTCATTGAATTTATAGATCAATCCTCCTAAAAATGCAATGAGTAAACTATATCCTATAACTTGTTTGAATAATTTCATAACTTCAAAAATGCTAAAAAATTAAGTGGTTAAGAAGATAATAATTTGATAGATTGGTTTATAACTTTTCACTGCTTATTAAAAAACAGCCCGCCAAAAAAATAATCCATTTTGACGAGCCTATTCTACTTAAATAACTATGCCGAATTGATATTTGTTTAAATCAAACCTTTTGCAGAATCGATCATGATCATGCTGACAATTCCATATGTTTTCAGCCAGGCATTTTTAACTTCATCTGTAAAATGACTACCGAGACTTTTATCAAGAGTACGGATTAGTGCTCCTCCTACGACCTGGTAATGGTGTTCTGAAATTCCGTAATTGGCGTGTCGCCGACCCAAAGCTTTTAATGAAGGAATTATTTTTTCAACATCATTCAAACTAACCACAAGCAATTCAAACATCTGAGCGAACTTTCTTGCCTGGTCACGAATATTGGTTAAAAACAATGATTTAACAACGGGGTTTGATCTGAAAAGTTCCCTGTAAAATGCATTGGCAAACTCATCCAAAGACTTTCTCATCAGTTTAGTACTGTTTTGAACGATGTATATTTCCTCATCTGTCAGTGTTTCTGAAAGTATTGCTCCTTCCAGGCTAACTGTATCTTTATTGAATTCTCCCAGCTTTGCAAATCGCAAATCCGCCCCTTCAAAATTGGCTCCATCGAGAATCGCTCCTTCGAGATTTGCCCAACGCAGATTTGCTCCACTGAAATCTGTCCATCTGCAAACCGCATTTGTCAAATCTGCAGCTGTAAAATTGCTGTCTTTCAAATTCGATTCTACAAGTGATGCACCGGAGAGGTTGGAATAGCTAAAATTGACATCTTGCAAAATTGATTTGCTTAAGTTGGCGTTGCTCATTTGAGCGTGAACAAGGTCAATTCCGCTAAGTCTTCCATCGGTCAGCCATCCTTTTTTTCGCAATTGTCGAGTTGCGTCCAGAGCGAAGTCATTGCTTTCACTTCCAAATTGTCCAAGCAATCGTTTTCTTTCTTCACGCCTAAGTGCCCAATTGATCGAAAATAATAACAAAGCATCGACTAAAATTCCCAACCATCCTTCATAACTATCAGTGACAACCCCCTCAAAACCATTGGGTTGTGCGACTTTAATACCAATGTAAAGGATCAATCCACTAATAATCAAGAATACAAAGCTGATCACATTGATCATGTCATAATTGAAAATATGCCTTTGAAAAAAAATACCAATTGAATTCCTTTTTGAACCATTAGCCTTTTTTCCAATTTTAGCAAACCTGGCAAAAATACACATAGCTATTTAATTTTTGAGGTTGAAATAAACTTTGTTCTTTGCTCCAAAAGTAGATTCAGTTTAGTTTTCTAAAAATAGAATTTGATCAGATTTCTGTCTTGAATGATTAAATAGGATAAGTGTTGAGTTTTAAGACAATCTGAGTTGTAAGAAAATCAGAAAATCAATTACTCAAGTGAGGGGGCTATTTACTCATGTAATCGTCCAATTACTCATTTAGGAAATGAAAAACATTTAAAAATTATTATTTTGTAATTACAAACAGGAGTATGCGAACAATTTTACTATCATCGATTTTTTTACTTTTCAACTTGCAGCTGCATGCACAATTTCGTTTTGATAATCCTGTAATTATTAATCATGAAGATGGTTTGCCTTCACGGCATGTTGAAGATTTTGTAGAAGATGAATATGGTTTTATCTGGATAGCGACCAGAGGAGGGTTGTGTCG
>JANQFJ010000043.1 GCA_028277915.1 Saprospiraceae bacterium | reverse complement strand
GGTGGCTGCTATGTTATTCGTTCCAGCCACCAAAAGGGCCAACCATTTTGCCAAAAGCAATGCCTTCTAAATGTTTGAGCTTGACTTCGGTGGTGATGTATTCGTTTTCTGCTTTTGAAATTCCAGAAGATTTCATTCCCATGTTGACCATATTGGCATCAACTAATACGATTGCTTCATTTTTAAAATGTTTTACTAATTGGAAAAGAGTGCTTTCCTGTAAAATTACACTGGCATCAGTCATCAAAAGTAAATGATTGCTATACACCTTGTTTTCTTCAAAAGCCATTGACACCAGATCATTGACCACATCGGGCTTTCCTCGTCGTTTAGCAAAGGGAACAAAATGAACGTGTGTGTTTTGCCTTTCAAAAAACTTCATCTTCGAGTTTGTTTCATCATCCGAGCAATCTGATCCAACATAAATTTGCAGCCTGTTTTTAGGGTAATCAAGTCTGAGTAAACTTTGCATTTTGTCATCAATGACCAGTTCTTCGTTATAGACTGACATGACCACAGATACCATTGGCAGATCATCTTCTCTGGTAAAAACCAAAGTATTATTGCTTTTACCGCTTGCCAACATTTTTATAATTAAGGGGTAAAAAACATAAGAATGAAACAAACTAAACACACACAACCAAAAAACTATTTCCAGGAAAAAGAGCATCCAGCCTTCAAAAGTTAAAACAATTACTTAATTTTTTGAATATCAGCAGCTTATCTTATTTCTGAGATGGGAAATATTTTATGATAAGTTTGAATGCAAAAATAGAATTAATTATTGGAAAGGCAGCTTTTGTAAGTTATTTTTACTTATAAAAGAGCATTAAATCAGATCAAAAATAAATAGAATTTATTTGCTTATGGCTTGTAACGAACCTGTTTTTTCTTTTTCTAAATAGCTTTTGTAGGTCATTGCCAGATTTCTTGCAATCTGAAGGTTATCATAGTTTTTGTTGACAAACTCAAGTGCCTTATGCCCGATTCGATAAAGATTTTCTTTTTTAGAATAACAATACTTAATAGCATTGATAAATTCCTCCACTTTGTCAGCAACTAAAACCTCCTTTTTATGTCCAGCATGAATTCCCTCAAGGCCGATGGAAGTAGTTAAAACAACTTTACCAAGAACCATCCCCTCAAGGATTTTGGCACGCATGCCGCTACCCGAAAGCAAAGGCACTACCATGATCGGATGTTGATTGATAAAGGTCGGAGCACAAGGCACCTCACCGTGAAATCGAACATTTTTAACATTCATGTCCAGCATCCATTTTGGACAATTGCGACCTGCTACATGGAGGCTTAATTTTGGGAATCTCTTTATTGCAACAGGCCAAACATTTTCCAGAAACCATTGAAGGCCTTCCTGATTGGGCATCCAGTCCAATGACCCGATAAAAGAAATGGATAGTTCTTTATTAAATGAAGAAAAATCTGGCGTATAATCCTCCTGATCAATTCCGATAGGTGTCACTGCTACACCATTTTTATAACCCATTTTCCGAAACTTCGACAAGTCGCGCTTGGTGATTGGTACTAAAAGATCGTAGTCATTCAGGTGCTGAACTTCGTATTTTTTCAGCTTTTCAGTTAGCAATTTCAAGTACCATTTTTTAGGAAGAAAGCCAGTATTTCCAGCAATTCGCTCCCATATTTCATGTTCTACATTGTGAGCTCTCATGGAAATAATTGCATCGGAATATTTACGTATGATCGGAACATAGGGTGCCAAATAAAGCGTTTCTAACTGAATGATATCGAATTTATTTTTTCGTAAAATTCTCTTCAATGCAAGCTCAAAATCGTTCGAAACAAATCTTGAAATATGGTAAGAATCATTGCTAAAAAGATTCAAAAAAGCATCTTTTACTTTTAACTCATTATCCAGTTTAACTTCGTGGATTGACGAATAATGATTGAAATCTTCCGGTAGTTGATTTATATCAAAATAATGCTTCACGGTGTTCATGCAAAGCAATGAAACATCACAGCCCAACTCGTTGAGTGCTTTGCTCAAATTTGTAATCGCAATCGATTCACCGTCTTTTAATGGAAATGGAAATTTTTTACAGAGCTGCAGGATCTTCATAGAAAAATGTTTAAAAAGCACTTTTATCGTCTAAACCACCAAAGCAATTAATCATAGAAACGGTAAATCACATTAATTGCTAAATAACAAACTGGATTTCTGACAATGATTTTGAAAAAAACCAGTAACGGATAAAGTTCTTTCGATAGATTAGACTTTAAAAAGATTAAACAATTTTCAAATTCCTTTAAAGATCGGCTACAAAAGTAAATAAATTCTGGATTAGGCGAAAGCCTTCAACCGATTAATATTAATTTCTTTTAAAAAATGATAACTGGGTTACAAAACCAGATCATCTGATTCCTGCCATGGTGGGGAAACAATACAGAGAAATCCCATAGCTTCATCTCCTTGATTTTCAACAAATTGTGAAGCTCCTTCAGGTACCAAGACGATATCCCCTTTTTTTATATTTTGCGACTCACCATCGATGGTGATTTTTCCAATCCCTTTAAGAAAAATGTATAATTCCGATTGGCTTTTCAGCTGATGAGGCAGGGATGATTCCCCTGGTTTCAAAGAAGCATGAGCCAGGCTGTAATCCAAATTGACATCATCATTTTGAGGGTGAATAATTTCTTTTAATAAAGTTTTATCGTTTGCTTCAAAGGCTACGATCTCTTCAATGGATTTATGCAGCATATCTCATGATTTCAGATTAATGATTAAAATACAAACGCCGATATAAGTCTTAAGCAGATTTTAGTTAAAACGTTTTGTGTTCAAGAAACTATATTTCAATCAAAATCTTCTTTTTTATAAACATATAATTAATTTTGGTTCCATATTTAAAAAATTATGATCATAGCCAAAAATATCCACAAATCGTATGGCAATTTACATGTCCTTAAAGGTGTAAATTTGGAAGTTTCTAAAGGAGAGATTGTTTCAATTGTTGGAAAATCCGGCGCTGGAAAGAGCACACTTTTACATATTTTAGGGACGCTTGATTCATTAGATGAAGGCGAGCTAACTATCAATGAAATCAAAGTTAACTCATTGAGTACAAAACAGTTGGCTCATTTTAGGAATGTAAATATTGGGTTTATTTTTCAGTTTCATCATTTGTTGCCTGAATTCACGGCAATTGAAAATGTTTGTATCCCGGCTTATATTAAAAAAGAATCAAACAACGGTGTAATCCGTCGTGCGAAGGAACTGCTTGATTACTTAGGGCTTTCTGATAGACTTGATCACAAACCAAATCAGCTGTCAGGAGGAGAACAACAAAGAGTAGCTGTCGCCCGTGCTTTGATGAATAAACCTGGGGTCGTTTTTGCAGATGAGCCTTCTGGAAATCTCGATTCTGAATCTTCTAAGGAATTGCATCAATTATTGTTTAAATTGAGAGATGATTTTCAACAAACTTTTATAATTGTTACTCACAATGAAGAATTGGCAAAAATGAGCGATCGAACTTTAGTTATGAAAGATGGTTTGCTAAGCTCCTAATATTTTGAACCATGTCAACTCAACAACCAAAAAATACCAAACCCCCAACCACTGACGAAGTGAGAGACCACGTAAGAGGGATTTGGGCTTTTATTGTGAGTTTGATCAACCTGAAGCCTGGTTTAGACAAAAGAGGCACTATCCAGAATATAAAAAATAATAAAAAAATGGAAGGGGCTAATGCCTGGCTCCTGATGTCTTCGATTATGATCGCCTCCATTGGATTGGATCAAAATTCACAGGCTGTCATCATTGGAGCGATGCTTATTTCTCCTTTGATGTCGCCAATTCTTGGTATTGGTTTGGCAATCGGAATCAATGATAGATCCACACTTTTTATATCATTGCAACATTTTGGAATAGCCATAGCGATCGCTTTAGTAACGAGCACAATATATTTTATGCTTACTCCATTTGGCGAAGCTACCGAGCAAATATTGTCTCGTACAAAACCAACTGCTTTAGATGTTGGTGTTGCATTTTTTGGCGGATTAGCTGGAATAATTTCCGGTTCCAGAAAAGATAAATCCAATGCTATTCCGGGAGTAGCGATCGCCACAGCTTTAATGCCACCGCTTTGCGTTACTGGCTATGGAATCGCAAACGGTAACTATTCCATCATGCTGAATTCGTTTTATCTATTTTTTCTAAACTCCGTTTTCGTTGCACTGGCTACTTATTTGATTGTCAGGTTTTTAAATTTTCCTGTAAAAGAATTTATCAATGAAAAAGAAAAGCAAAAAACGACATTGGTCATAGCCGTAATTAGTATTTCTATCATTATTCCAAGTTTACTGATAGGAGCTGGCGTACTTCAAGAAGTAAGGGAAAAGCGGAATATAAATGCTTTTATGGGTGAATATTTTAAAGAAAAAGAAAAGTATATTGACAGCTATGATGTAATTCGTGGAGATAGTATCAATTATCTCATAGTCAAAATGTATATGCCTATTGACAGTAGTGAATTTACCAAATATGAAGAGGGATTGGAAAAATTCAATCTCAGTGATTTTAAAATTGATATTTTAACAACTTCCGATATTGATCCTGGTAAAATCAGTAAACTTGAGGCAGAAGTTTCTGATGTAAAAGACAAGGCAAGACAACTGGAAGAAATTAAAAAAATACGCAGCGAGGAAGAAAAAAGGATATTGACTTTAAGATCCCAACTTGACAGCATCATAGCAGATACTTTTCCTTATAATATTGTTTCAACAGAAGCAAAAGTCCTGTTCCCTGATCTTGAAAAAGTTATTATAGCCGATAAATCACATACTACAGATTTCAAAACGGATGTCGACATCCCTCTCGTTGTTGTGAAATGGCGCCGAGGTAAATACCAATCCGCAATGGCTCGGGACGAATCAAAATTGACTGACTGGATGAAAATGAGAGTTGGAATAGACACACTCGATTTGGTCAGAATAAAGTGAATTGAGAAAAAAGTGAGTGGTATGTAAGAAAAGGGATCTGGTTTAAAACTACATCCATCGCGATGAGCTAACCATAGCTTTGGGATAGTTATCTCCAATTTTTACATGGCTGGCGTGCTGCTCTTCGGCAGTCATGGTAT
>JANQFJ010000042.1 GCA_028277915.1 Saprospiraceae bacterium | reverse complement strand
GCTCAAATTGGTTTTAAAGTAGGAATTGGGGTTTCGGATATTGCATTTCTTAAAGATGGACAAACGCCTTATCTGGGATACGAGATAGGAAGTCTGGAACACAGAATCCCACGCCTTACTTTTCAACTGGGAGCAATGTCAAATTTTGAACTCACAAAGCGCTTAGAATTCCAACCTGAGTTGCTGTACATTTTAAAAGGTTTGGACTACAGTACAAAATATCTCTACGATGATATAAAATACAAACTAGACCTCCATTATTTGGAGTTGCCACTATTGCTGAGATATAAAATTTGTATCAAAGAAAACAAGCAATCAGGCTTTCTTTTAGGCCCCTACCTTGCCTGGAATTTGCACGCTGCCAGAGTTACCGAAATAGAAGGACAAGAGAAAAAAACTGATTTGTCTAACGTCAAAAATATTGATTTCGGCGCTATCGTTGGATATTCCCTTGATATTGATCTTCTCTCCGGACAAATGGTTACTGACCTCCGTTTAGGCTACAGCCTCGTCAATATGATGGACTATCTGGAAGGAAGCACCCTTTGGTATTATGGTGCTTCAAAACCTTATACCAGAAACATAAACATCTCACTTTCTGTTGGTTATCGTTTTTTAAATATTTGGTCTAAAAAAGCTAAGAAAAATGAAAAAAATTAGCCTGTTCTTGATTTTGGGATGCCTCATATTGTTTACTGAAAATTGTAAAAAGTCAGAAAACGTAAACATCAATGTTGAAGCAGAGATTATCAAAGAGATGCAAGTTCAGCGGATTCCGGCTGTAGTTGTTGGTATTGTAAAAGGAAACGAAATCAATTGGGAACTGAGTTTGGGTCATGCCAACGTCAGCAATTCAATTCCTGTAAACCGTCAGTCTCTATTCACGCTGATGTCCATTTCGAAACTTTATCTTTCGACAACCGTCATGCAACTTTGGGAAAGAGGAATGATCGATCTTGAAGCTGATATCAACCAATATTTGCCCTTCGAGGTACGAAATCCCAATTTCCCGGACCATAAAATTTCGGTCCATATGTTGCTCAATCACAGCTCTGGCTTAGCGTGGCCCGTTGAAGAAGACGGCATTCCTGATTTTCATCATTTCTATTCAAACGAAGCCCCTCCGCTAATCCTGGATTGGCTCCCGGAATACATTTTACCTAATGGTGAACACTTCAGAAATACCGTTTGGAAGGATTTTCCACCTGGCGAAAAATGGTTGTATTCCAATATTGGAACTTCATTGCTTGGACTCATAGTGGAACAAATCAGCGGCCAGGATTATCGTGATTTTTGTAAAGAAAATATTCTGGAGCCCTTAGAAATGAACAGTTCCGGATTTTGGCAAGAAGAGTTAGAATGGGATCTTTTGGTCACGCCGTACACCAATACCAATTATCCAATGGATTATTATATCTGTCGCCACTACCCTGCTGGTTTTCTCAGCAGTAATCTTGAAGATTTCTCCCATTTCGTTATTGCTTTTTTGAATGATGGTGAATACAATGGCAAACGGATTTTACAAAAAAGTACTATAGACAAGATGTTTGAAATTCAGAATTCGGCATCCGGTCTTTCGAATTTGTGGTGGCATTGTCCAGGAGATTGCATAGGACATGATGGTGGTGGAACAGGATTTAGAACCTGGGTAGAATGGAATTTTGACAAAGATCTAGGCCTGTTTATTTTTTCAAATAAAGTAAACAGCTCAATCGTACCCAAAGGCCGAATTTATGAGCTGGTAAAATACCAGGCTTCAAAAATTTGAAAAAAATAATTGTTTTATTATTAAACTAAAAACCTTAAACTATGTACCACAAAACTCAAGATCTGGCAGGACCTGGCATCAGCACATACGAAGAAGTCAGCAAAATCCTTCCAAATAATTATAACGCTTTACTCCCTCCTTTAAAAAGAATGGAAGCACTTTATATGGTAAAAGAATACATCGAAAATGGGCTTGCTGAAGCTTTGAATCTGCAAATGGTTCAGGTTCCTCTAATCGTGACTAAAGACAGCGGAGTAAACGATTATCTCGATCGAGACGGATCACGTACCCCAATTGACTTTCCAGCGGGTTTAGGTCTGGACAAAAGAATGGAAGCTCAAGTGGTGCAAGCTGCAACGAAGTGGAAAAGAATGGCCTTGGCCCAATTTGACTGCGCGGTCGGACAAGGAATCAACACGGACATGAGAGCAGTTAGAAAAGACTATTTTTTGGATCATGATCATTCCGCTTACGTGGATCAATGGGATTGGGAAAGAAGGATTACTACCGAAGATAGAAACCTAGACTATCTAAAAGATACTGTCAGAAAGATTTGGAAGGTCATTTATGGTGCCGGAATGATGATCAAAGAAAAATTTCCTGAACTGAACGATCCCCGATATCCGGACTTTCCGGAAGAATTAAAATTCTTTCATGCTGAAGAAATCCTGGAAATGTATCCTGATCTTCCAAGAAAACAACGGGAAACCAAGCTTATTCAAGAACATCCTGCAGTTTTTATCATCGGTATTGGTTGGGTTTTGAAAGACGGTTATCCCCACGAAATGCGCGCTGCGGATTATGACGACTGGATCACTCCGAGCATTGTCAAAAACGGTGAACAAATGCATGGACTCAACGGAGATATTTTGGTCTGGAATCCTGTGACCCAGCGTAGACATGAATTGACATCAATGGGCATCAGGGTGACTAAAGAATCCATGAAAGCACAACTGGAACTTTCAGGTCAAT
Source organism: Saprospiraceae bacterium (assembly GCA_028277915.1). Lineage (GTDB taxonomy): Bacteria > Bacteroidota > Bacteroidia > Chitinophagales > Saprospiraceae > JAHDHW01. The sequence goes on along the minus strand of JANQFJ010000042.1, from coordinate 9,932 downwards.
TGGATTTTCTTGACCTACCCTATCACAAAGCTATTTTGAATGATGAAATTCCTCTTAGCATTGGTGGTGGAATTGGCCAGGCAAGAACCTACATGTACCTTTTGAGAACTGCTCATCTGGGAGAAGTAACGGTTTCGATTTGGCCAGATGAATTGAAAAAGATTTGTGCTGAAAAAAATATTCACGTTTTAGAATAAAGCACACAACTAAAATCTCCACATAAAAAACAGCTCATGATCAATGATGGTCATGGGTTGTTTTTATGTCATGCCAATACTTAAAATTCAACAACAAAACCTTAACTTCGCAATTGGTTTTAAACAAACAATAACTGAACACAATAATCTTAAAAAATATGAGTAAGAACGCTGTAACTGACCGATTTGTCAATCGGCATATCGGTATCAACGAAGAAGAATTACAAGACATGTTGAAGGCTGTAAATGCCAAATCTTTGGACGACTTGATTTTTCAGACTGTTCCTGATTCTATACGTTTGAAAAAGCCTTTGAAACTGCCAACGTCTCTTTCTGAATTTGAATATTTGAGAGAACTTAAAAATACGGCTTCGAAAAACAAAGTGTTTCGATCTTATATCGGAATGGGTTACAACGGTACGATCACGCCTTCTGTTATTTTACGAAATGTTTTTCAAAACCCAGGATGGTACACGCAATATACTCCCTATCAAGCTGAAATTGCGCAAGGCCGATTGGAAGCTTTGCTGAATTTCCAGACTATGGTGAGTGATCTGACTGCTTTGCCGATAGCTAATGCTTCGTTGCTTGATGAAGGTACTGCTGCAGCCGAAGCAATGCACATGTTTTATGAATTGAAAAACAAACGCAATAAAGGCGAAGCCATCAACGAATTCTTCGTTTCAGATAAAGTTTACGAACATACCATTGATATTTTAATCACTCGTGCCAAACCAATCGGCATTAAAGTCGTCGTCGGTGATGTAAAAAAATATAAATTTAATGAAAAGACTTTTGGTGTGCTTTTGCAGTATCCCGGAAAGGATGGAATAGTTGAAGATTACACAAAATTTACTCAAAAGGCAAAAGACAATGAACTTTATGTAACTGTTGCAGCAGATATTCTAAGCCTCGCTTTGTTGACTCCTCCGGGAGAATGGGGTGCTGATGCCGTCGTTGGAAATACACAGCGCTTAGGCGTTCCGATGGGGTACGGAGGGCCACATGCCGCATATTTTGCTTGCAAGGAAGACTTCAAAAGAGTGATCCCTGGAAGGATCATTGGTGTATCTGTAGATTCCCAGGGAGACCCGGCTTTACGAATGGCTTTACAAACTCGTGAGCAGCACATTCGCCGCGAAAAAGCGACTTCAAACATTTGCACGGCTCAGGCCTTGTTGGCCATCATGGCTGGAATGTATGGCGTATATCATGGTCCTAAAGGAATCGAAGCGATTGCCAAAAGGATTCACACAAACACACAGGCATTGAATAATGCTTTGAAAAAGTTAGGTTTTGTCCAAAAGAATAGCTTGTTTTTTGACACACTGAATGTTGCAACAGATTCAAAGACAATTGCTCAGGTGAAAAAAGCTGCCCTGGCTGCAAAGATCAATTTCTTTTATACTGAAAACAGTATCCAGATCAGTCTTGATGAAACAGTCATTGATTCAGATTTAATGGACATTATTAACGTTTTTGCCAGTGTAAAAAAACAATCAATCGCAAAAATCACCACACCAAAAGGTTTGAAGATTCCTTTAAAATTGAAGCGGACCTCGGAATTTATGGCTCATCCGGTTTTCAGCATGCATCATACGGAAACGAAAATGATGCGTTATATCAAAAATTTGGAAAATAAGGATTTATCATTGACTCATTCCATGATTCCGCTTGGATCATGTACGATGAAGCTCAATGCTGCAACTCAGCTGATTCCGGTCAGTTGGGAAGAATTTGCCAACATTCATCCTTTTGTTCCTGCAAATCAGGCAAAAGGTTATTTACAGATTTTCGAAGAATTGGAGGCATATCTTTGTGAAATCACTGGATTTTCAGCCTGCTCTTTACAGCCAAATAGTGGTGCACAGGGTGAATATACTGGTTTGTTAACCATAAAAGCCTATCACGAAGCCAGAGGCGAATACCATCGAAATGTAGCTTTGATTCCGCAATCAGCTCATGGCACCAATCCAGCCAGCGCCGTAATGGCAGGCATGCAGGTTGTAGTTGTAAAGTGTGATGATAACGGAAATATCGATGTTGCTGACCTTCGTGAAAAAGCCGAAAAACACAAAGAAAAATTGTCTTGCTTGATGGTCACATACCCTTCCACACATGGCGTTTTTGAAACTGCTATCAAAGAAATTTGTAAGATCATCCATGATAATGGCGGAAAAGTTTACATGGACGGTGCAAATATGAATGCACAAGTTGGATTGACCAGTCCAGGTGCAATCGATGCTGATGTTTGCCACTTGAATTTGCACAAAACCTTTGCAATTCCGCATGGTGGCGGTGGCCCGGGAATGGGACCAATTTGCGTCAACGACAGCCTTGCTCCTTATCTTCCTAGGCATGTTTTCGTTAAAACGGGTGGCAGAAAAGGAATCAACGCCGTTTCAAGTGCCCCTTGGGGGAGCGCGAGTATTTTGTTGATTTCGTATGCATATATCAAAATGCTCGGAAAAGAAGGTGTTTTGGAAGCTACAAAATATGCGATTTTAAATTCAAACTACATCAAAGCCAAATTGGAAAAGGTCTTCCAGGTGCTCTATACAGGAGATTTGGGTCGCACGGCACATGAACTCATCATCGATCTTCGACCTTTCAAAGCACTGGGTGTAAGCGCAGAAGATGTTGCAAAAAGACTGATTGACTATGGTTTCCACGCACCTACGCTTTCTTTCCCGGTTGCCGGAACGATCATGATCGAACCCACTGAAAGCGAAAGCAAAGACGAGTTGGATCGATTCTGTGATGCTATATTGCAAATACGAGCTGAAATTGACGAAATCGCAACCGGTGAAGCTGATGCTAAGTCGAATGTCCTCGTCAATTCACCGCACACCATCGCTATGGTTTCATCTGACAAATGGGATTACCCTTACAGCCGCGAAAAAGCAGCTTACCCTGTTGCTTATTTAAAAAGTGGCTCGAAGTTTTGGTCAGTCGTTGGCCGTGTCAATAATGCTCACGGCGATCGCAATTTGATCTGCATATGCCCTCCGATTGAAGCTTACGAAAGCCAGGAAGAAGAGGATATGGTCGGTTTGGAAAACTAAATTTAAAATTGAAATAATAAAACCCTTTCAGCGAATTTGTTGAAAGGGTTTTTATATTTGTTGCAAATCTCAAAAAATGATCGTAGTAACCGGAGCATTAGGATTCATTGGAAGCTGTTTAGTCAAAAAACTTAACGAAAAAGGACATCTCAGAGATCTCATTGTCGTAGATGATTTTTATAAACAATACAAAGAATCCAACCTCGAAAACAAATTCATCCGAGAATGGATTCATCGCGATATTTTTCTAGAAATCGCCGAACAAATGCCTAACAAGATCGATTTTGTGTTTCATCTGGGCGCCCGAACAGATACCACGGAACAGGATCGAGCAATATTTGACAAACTTAATCTCAATTACTCAAAATCAGTTTGGGATTTTTGTACAAAAAATGAAATCCCGTTGATATATGCTTCCAGCGCGGCAACTTACGGCAGTGGCGAACATGGTTATAAAGACAACCACCAGATTGTTTCCAAATTAAAGCCATTAAATCCTTACGGCGATTCAAAAAATGATTTCGACAAGTGGGTTTTAAAACAAAAAAAGCGACCGCCGTTTTGGGCCGGGATCAAATTTTTCAACGTTTATGGCCCCAATGAATATCACAAAGGCAGAATGGCTTCAGTGGTTTTCCATACCGTCGAGCAGATTAAAAAAACGGACAAAATGAAGCTCTTCAAATCTCACAAAAAAGGCATCAAAAACGGTGAACAAATGCGTGATTTTATTTACGTAAAAGATGTGGTTGACGTGCTTTATTTTTTATACAAAAATAAGAAAACCAGCGGATTATACAACCTTGGCACAGGGAAAGCACGATCATTTCTGGATTTAGCTACGCTGACTTTTAAAGCAATGAGTCTGGAACCAAAGATATCCTTTATCGATACACCAAAAGACATCCGAAAAAACTACCAATACTTCACAGAAGCAGACATTTCCAAGCTTAAAAAAGCCGGATACAAAAAGCAATTTCATTCCCTGGAAAAGGGTATCGAAGATTACGTAAAAAACTATTCACTCAACAAAATAGTGTGGTAATTTTCTGAATACATTTGCTTTTTGGTTTATAAAAGTATCACGTTTTAAATAGATTATATTTTAATCTTTATTTTTCAATTCCTTTGTTTGATTAAGATTATTTAGAATTATAAAGGAAACAAAATCAAGTATTTAATTTTAAAATAGTTTGCAACTATTATACTAATCCTGATTTAAAGTTCTACCTTACTTGCCTTTGCAGTTTGCCAATTGAGCAAAAACATTATATATGATTACACCTGTTGTTAAGTTTAACAAAACTGATCGCCCCGAATTCTTCAAGGTATTGCATAATCGTGTCAACCAATATTTTAAAGACAATCAACTTTCCAAATACGCAAATTTCAACATGAAATTTAAGACCCTTTTTATGTTGTGTTTGTACACAATTCCATTGCTATTGATGTTGACAGGAGTAGTGAGTTCGCTCTGGCCAATAATCTTACTTTGGGCAATTATGGGATTTGGCATGGCGGGGATTGGCTTGTCGATTATGCATGATGCTAATCATGGTTCATATTCAGATGATGAAATCGTTAATAAAATATTGGGGTTCGCACTCAACTACATTGGTGGTTTTCATATAAATTGGATAATCCAACACAATGTACTTCACCATTCTTATACCAATATTCATGGATTTGATGAAGATATAGATAAAGGTGTAATGCGATTTTCTCCAAACCAAGAGCGCAAAAGTTATTTCCGTTTTCAGGCTTTTTACGCACCTTTTCTTTATGGTCTAATGACCATTTATTGGTTATTGATTAAAGATTTTCAATTATTGTTTCGATATAACAAAAAGAATTTACTGGAAGGCCAGGGTCTGACTTTTAAAAAAGCACTTTTCCAAATTGTGTTCAACAAAATATGGTATATCTTACTTACGCTCGTACTTCCATTATTACTAATCGATTTACCCTGGTGGCAAACACTACTAGGATTTTTTCTGATGCAACTTATCTGTGGATTGATTCTGGCTTTTGTTTTCCAACCTGCTCATGTTCTTGAAAATGTTAATTTTTATAAACCAGATAAGAATGGTTGTGTAGAAAATAACTGGGCAATACACCAACTGCAAACTACTTCCAATTTTGCCAGCAGCAGCGTATTTTTGTCTTGGTTTATTGGCGGATTAAATTATCAGATTGAGCACCATCTTTTCCCTAATATTTGCCATGTTCATTATAAACAAATTTCCAGTATCGTGAAAGCTACTGCTGCAGAATTTGATATTCCATACCATCAACAAAAATCATTTTTTAGTGCAATAAAAAGTCATTTTGTGTTATTGCACAACCTAGGTACAGGAAAGTATGATTGAGACTCAGTGAAAGGGCATATGAAGTTTCGATGTATGTTCTAATGTGCTAGTATGCTTTATTAATTTCATGTTTATTCCTCAGTCACCAAACGATTCATCCCCGCATAAAAGATCAAATACCAGTCGTCACCTGATTTGGAAAAACGCCTTTGCATACCATATTGGCCATTGGCAACACTGATATTTTCGATGACCATTTCATCACTAATTTTCTTAAAATTTCTTGAAAATTGAGTCCCGGATTCTTCGATCGGACGATGTATTACCCAACCCTCCTTTTGCCACCGAAAATTTCTTTCTGCTACAGTTAGGCTGTCCGCCTCAGCAGGTATCCCTTGCAATGGGAAAATAATATGCTCCAACTGATAAAGGCTATCATCGTGAAAATGTTGGTAAAAAGACAAAAAATCAGCTGGCATACCTTCTTCTTCTACATATTCCTCAGTTATTTCCGGCATGTTTTCAATATCACTGGTCATACGCCTGAGTTTCATTGTAAAAAACACAGAAGTCAGGATTACTCCCGCCAAAAATCCAATAAAATATTTCATCGCTTACATTAAATTTTAATTTTAAGAAACAAGTTGTCAGCAGTCAGAAGCATTCACCCTTCCTCCATTTTCCTCCTTCGTCTTTCATTCTCCCTCTTCCCCTCTCAAACCTACCGAACATCACCGATACCTTCCATCCCATACACCAAAATATAATCCTCAATCTGCTCATAAAACAAGTCACACTCCAATCGATAATTGTCTTTTTCCACAAATCCTTTGCATTTACCTATTTCCAGATCATACGAAAACGGCTCAATAAATATATGTTTGCGAAAATCCAGTTGTTTTCGGCCATACGCTTTGTAAAGCGCTTCTTTAGCTCCCCAAAAAACGTGAAGGTGTTCTATCCTGTATTTCTCGTCCAGACATTCCATTTCCACCAATCGCATAAATTTATGTGCAATCCGTTCAATTTTTCCCACTAGCTTTTGAATATCAACTCCAACAAGCCTTGGAGATGCCATTACAGAAGTAAATTCTCTTGAATGACTTATTGAAATTTCATAAAAGGAATTTTCCAAATATGGTTTTCCAAATTCGTCTTTCAGGCAGGCTCCCCTGTCTGCTCTGCCAGACATCAAATGTAACAACCAGCGCCCTGCCAACCACTCCAGCCGACGATGCCCTTTTATTGTCTTTAGCGCTGACTCTTCTTTTGGAAACAAATTCAAGCGTTCCAAAAAAAAGTTCTCATCTTCAGTGATTCGCCAGATTCCTAGCTCTCCTTCCGGATTTAGATGTCTATGAAAAAGTAAGGGCATATTGCCAAAAGGTGACTTTGTAAAAATTTGTAAGTTATGAAATTTTAGACAAGGCAAAGCCACTTTTAGGAATTCCAGTTCAGTTCCACCTTCAGGTAAAAAATAATATACCTGCTAAAAATTTCAATTAATATCAGTGATGTATGATTACTTTTCTTGTTGCGATATATTTTTTTGTAGTTATTTTACAATAATAAACTCCAACAGCAACATCACTCAAATTCCAGGTTACTTTATGCGGACCAGAAGCCTGGAACTCATCTAACAATGTTCTGACAATACAACCAGATTGATCAAAAATTGAAATATTAACATTAGTTGAATTCTCTAATTCATAAGCAATATTTGTCCAATTTGACACTGGATTTGGAAAAACAGTAAATTTCAACTCAGAAACAGCTTCATCGCCAAGAACGCTTGATGTGCGATCCGGACAATATTTCAAGACTGCTGCCGAAGTACGTGGACCAGTTCCTCCTAACCACCAGGCAGGAGTAGTCCCTCCAAGCACATAAATGCATTTATCCCCCGCAGCATCCTCCAAAAGGCCGTATGAAGGATTTATAAGGGAGTCGGGCATTATTGCCTCCAAATCAATCAAGCTATCATTTTCAACATCATACCTCCAGATATCTGGTAAACCGTGGACATAATTCGCTCCACCAAAAAAATAAATCTGATTATCGAGAACAACAGCGCCATGTCCCCACCGGTTTGGCATTTCAGTCAATTCTAACCATTCATTTGTTAGAGGATCATATCTTTCAATAACTGGAAACAACACACTTGAAGTTCCTCCTCCAAGAACATACAATTTATCATTCACTACTGCAGATGCATGACCGGCACGAATATAATTCATTGGTGAAATGGAAGTCCACGAGTCAGTATCCGGATCATAGGATTCCACACTGTTATCAACTGGTGCAGGGAAAGCAACGGTTCTACCGCCAAGTACGACTAACTTTCCATTTAAGACAGCAGTACTGTGGTTAAATCTTGGCTGCAACATGTCTGCTTTTTGTGTCCAACTGTTGTATAAAGGATCATATTCATACAATGATGGAAGCATATTGTCCCCCCAATTTTCAGAATGTCCTCCAACAGCATAAATTTTTCCATTCAAGACTTCAGTTTTAACTCTTCCCAAAGGCACAGGAAGGTCAGCAATGTCCATAATAAAAGAATCTGCCACCGCATCGTAAGCAATAACTTTCGTCATTGCAGTTTCATCAGAATCAGCAAACCCGCCAATTATGTAAACCTTATTATTCAGCACAGCACTAGCAGCACAACCTCTTTCAGAGGGCATTTCATCTAAACTTATCCAGCTACCTATTTGTGCGTAAGATTTATCTGTCCAAATCGCTAAGATGAAGATTAATAGCAGTTGAACGGAAATAAACTTTTTCATTTGATCAATTTTTAAAGTGTTATTTAATAGTATTCCTATTTACACCTACTCTATAAAATTGATAAAAGCAATGATTTGAGTCATACTCAAAGATGATCTTTGCCATTAATCGAGAATAGAATCTGGAATGCTGAAAATTTTACGCCTTTAAAAGTAATTGATATGGTTAAAAATGGCGGTTATATCAATTCCACCAATAAACGCTATTGGTCAAACTACAAGAATTAATTACTTTCGTGCAATGATGAGTAAAGCATCAATATTTGGGAGATTAATTCAAATGGAGAAGTAGTTAGAGGTTAAAAAACTAACAGCTAAAAACTACAAACCATGAACTTTAAACCAGAAACTAAAAACTAAGCATGATTTTATCGGACAAAAAAATATTAGAGGGAATCGCTAATAAAGAAATTATCATTGAACCTTTCAACCGGGAGTATTTAGGCACAAATTCTTATGATGTGCATTTGGGAAAATACCTCGCCGTTTACAAAGAACATGTACTGGATGCGAAAAAACATAATGAAATTGAAGAAATTGAAATCCCTGAAGAAGGTTATGTGCTGCAACCAGGAACCCTATACCTTGGTGTGACTCAGGAATATACCGAGACCCACAATGCAGTTCCGTTTCTTGAAGGAAAATCCAGCATTGGGCGCCTTGGGATAGACATTCATGCCACGGCAGGCAAAGGAGACGTTGGGTTTTGCAACACATGGACTCTTGAGATTTCCTGTGTCCAACCAGTCCGAATCTATGCAGGAATGCCGATCGGACAGTTGATATATTTCACCGTTGAGGGCGATATTGAAAATTATTATAACAAAAAAATCGGTGCAAAATACAACCAACGCTCAATCAAACCTGTCGAATCTATGATGTGGAAAAATAAGTGGTAACAGATCCATCTCCGAGTGACAGGCTGTCGAAATATCGAATGGCGTATATTTTTTATTTTGATACAAATAAAAAACCTGACCAGATTAAATGAACCTCAAAATCATATCCGCTGGAGCCGGTAGTGGAAAAACATATCGTTTGACCCAGGAAATGGTTCAATTGCTTAAATCCGGTGTGCGTGCAAGTGGAATTATTGCAACGACCTTCACAACCAAAGCAGCGGCGGAATTACAAGAACGAGTTCGAATAAAGCTGCTTGAAGAAGGACTCAGCGATGAAGCCAATGATCTAACCAATGCGCTTATCGGTACTGTTCACAGCCTTGGAGTAAAACTGTTGAAAAAATTTGCTTTTGAAGCAGGAATATCACCCGAAGTTGCAATAATTGCAGATGAGGACCAGCAGGTGATGTTCAACAAATCCCTGGCAACTGTCCTGACCAATGAACGGATCAATCGCATGGAAAACTTCAGTGACCGGCTGGGGCTCAACAAAAGGGAGCGTTACGACTGGCGATTGGAGGTTAAAAAATTATGTGATGTTGCACGAGTCAATGATTTTTCAATCGAGGTATTGGAAAAAAGCAAATCCAAATCCTTTGAAAGCTTCAAAACTTTTTTGGGTCCTGTTTCCAAACAATCTGAAGATTATTTTTCAAAAAAATTGAAAGAA
>JANQFJ010000038.1 GCA_028277915.1 Saprospiraceae bacterium | reverse complement strand
ATTGGTTTTTGTCAGCTGGGAAGAAAACGGCGGGAACATTTATAAAGTCTCTATTAAAGACGGTGGAAAACCTCAAAAACTCAACACTGAAAAAGGTTATTTTATCAATCCGGTTTGGGATGCTAATACTGATAGAATAATATTTACTTCTGGCCCCGCTCAGAATTATATAAATGCAATAAATCCCTTTTCCTTTGGTACTGCTCAAAAATTGAGTTGGATTCCTTCATCAGGTGGTAAAATCACGGAAATAGATCATGCTCATGGGCGTTATAATCCACACTTTGTAGAAGGCAAAGAAAGGATATATCTCACACATAGAACAAAAGGATTGATTTCAATCCGATGGGATGGAACCGACGAAAAACAACATTTGAAATTAACTGGAATCACAACATATCCAGCTTTGTTCATGCAACAACATTGTCTTTTGATTGCAAGCGAAACTGAACCAAAGAAAGAACCATCAAAAGCTTCCTTGATTACAGCTTCACCGGACGGAAAAAGAGCACTGGCCAAAATCAACAATGAAATTTATGAAATAAACCTGCCAATGATTGGCGGAGAAACCCCTTCAATCAATGTTGCAAAACCAGAATCAGCAGCTTTCCCTGCGCGGAAGTTGACACAAATGGGCGGTGAATTCCCGCATTGGAATGGTGATGCAACGGAAGCTCATTGGTCTTTAGGAAATGCATATTTTACCTACAATTTTGAAGATGCTAAAAAGATAGAAAAGGAATTGGAAGCCAAGAAAAAAACAGAAAAAGAAAAGAAAAAGAAAGAAGGAAGAAACGATGACAAAGATAAAAAGGACAAAGAAAAGAAGGAAGAGAAAGAAGATGAGGGGTATAAAGCAATAGAAAAACGGATAGAAGTCAAAGTAAAACGAGATATTCCGGAAGGCAAGATTTTACTATCTGGCGCAAAGATCATCACAATGAAAGGAGAAGAGGTGATTGAAGATGGAGACATTCTGATTGAAAACAACCGGATTGTGGCAGTTGGAAAAAGTGGCAGTTTAAAAATCAAAGGGAATTATGAAAAGCGAGATATGCAGGGAAAAACCATTGTGCCAGGGTTCGTGGACACTCATGCACATATGTGGCCTAATTGGGGATTACACAAAAACAATGTCTGGCTCTATGCAGCAAACCTTGCTTATGGTGTGACCACAACTCGTGATCCTCAAACTGCTACAACAGATGTGCTTACTTATGAGGATATGGTAGAAGCAGGAGATATTCCGGGTCCAAGGATTTATTCTACCGGTCCAGGTGTTGGTTTCTGGGCATATCGCGTAAAGGATTACAAGCACGCTAAAAATATTCTGAAACAATATTCGGATTATTATGACACCAAAACAATCAAAATGTATCTTACTGGCAATCGCCAGCACAGACAATGGATTATCAAGGCTGCCAAAGAGCAAGGATTGATGCCTACAACTGAAGGAGGTTTAGATATCAAACTTAATTTTACTCAACTGCTGGACGGTTATCCAGGCCATGAGCATGCCTTACCTATTTATCCAATTTACGATGACATAATTCAATTGATTGCAGATGCGCAAATGTGTGTAACACCGACTATGTTAGTTGCCTATGGCGGCCCTTGGGCAGAAAATTATTTTTATTCAAGAGAGAATCCGCAATATGATAAAAAACTGAATCATTTTACTCCGAAAAAAGAATTGGATGGGAAAACACGCCGCCGCCCAGGTTGGTTTATGGATGAAGAACATGTCTTTCAAAAACATGCTGAAACCTGTCGGGATATTGTAGAAGCAGGCGGATTGGTTGGAGTTGGATCCCACGGGCAATTACAAGGGCTGGGCTATCATTGGGAACTTTGGGCTGTGGCTGCAGGTGGCATGAAGAACCATGATGCACTAAAAGTTGCCACAATCCTTGGCGCGACTTCTATTGGATTGGACAAAGACCTTGGCTCCATCGAAGCAGGAAAGCTAGCCGATTTAGTCATTTTGGATAAAGATCCACTTCTTAATATTCGAAATACCAATACTGTAAAATTTGTAATGAAAAACGGAAGATTGTATGATGGAGACACTTTAGATGAAGTCTATCCACGTCAGAAAAAAGCGGATTCATTTTTTGATACTGGAGACCATCCTCCGGTCGGTGTTCCGGGAATTGCACCTTCAGCGGAGAAGTAAGATTTACTATTATATTATTATGGCCAGAAAACTAGTGCTTTGAGCTAAAATAAGATAAGATCAAGGATTTCCTTATTTGATCATAATCACTGTGGTATTTATTACAATTGGAAAACTCAAAACAATCTTTTCAAGAATTGTGTTACACATCCTGTGCTTTCGATATTCCACAAAAAAAAACTACCCCAACAACCTCGTTTGGTTGCGGGGCAGCCCACACACTATGAGAACACCCATTATTCTTTAAGCCTCAACTGAGACTCTTTTTTTCTTTTGAAGAAGATTGATTTTTTTGCCTCGTTTGACTTTCAATCTTAAATTCATCGGTATAACGCAAAGAAAAGGGTTTATTATGCTAAATTATATAGGGGCCCTTGTTATTGTTTTTAATGTATGTTAAAATTAATTGTATAAATACTTGATTTTCAATATTTTTTTATATTAAAATGATTTATAGTTAAAACAATTAACGCTAGTTAATTAATCTTTAAAAGGGCATTTTTTCGTATTTTTGATAAAATTCTGAGTCAATTCCATAAAAAACCAACTAAAGTTTTTACATTAAAAATTTCGATTAAATAGAAGTGTTTTCCTGAAATTAGGCTAAGATGATCTCACAAAAATCCGTACAGCAAATATTAGAAACTGCGAAAGTTGAAGAAGTTGTTGAAGAATACGTCAATCTCAAGCGTCGTGGTGTGAATATGCTTGGCCTCTGTCCTTTTCACAATGAAAAGACCCCATCCTTTACAGTCTCGCCAGCGAAAAATATTTACAAATGTTTTGGCTGTGGTAAAGGCGGCAATGCTGTTCAGTTTTTAATGGAACATGAGAATTTCACTTTCCCCGAGGCACTTCGTCACCTTGCACAAAAATATAATATCGAAATTGAGGAAACGCAAACTAGTCGAGAAAATATTGAAGAACGGCAACTTCTTGACAGCCTTTATATCATCACCCAATTCGCTAAAGAATATTATGCTGACCAACTTTTAAATACCTCAAAAGGAAAAAGCATTGGTTTGAGTTATTTTAAAGAAAGAGGGTATCGGGAAGAATCCATTAAAAAATTTGGTTTAGGATTCGCACCAGAAAAGAGAGACAATTTTACGCTGACTGCTGTCCAAAAAGGCTTCAACATTGAACTGCTTCGAAAAATAGCACTAACTTCAAAACACAATTCTGATTTTTTTCGAAATAGAGTCATGTTTCCGATCCACAATCTCGCTGGGAAAGTCATAGGTTTTGGAGGAAGAACACTCCAAAAGGGCAAAAAAATACCAAAATATATTAATTCTCCTGAAACCGAGATTTACAACAAAAGCAAGGTACTTTATGGGGCTTTCCATGCAAAAAAAGGAATCCGACAGGAGGATGAATGCATTTTGGTTGAAGGTTATACCGATGTAATTTCGTTGCATCAGGCGGGTATCGAAAATGTAGTCGCTTCTTCTGGTACATCACTTACTGTTGGCCAGATCAGGTTGATAAAACGATACACTCCAAACATCAAGATTATTTATGATGGTGATCCTGCTGGAGTAAAGGCTGCACTTCGTGGGCTTGATTTGATTCTCGAACAAGATATGAATGTGAAGGTGGTTCTGTTGCCTGAAGGAGAGGATCCTGATTCGTATTTACAGCAACTTGGAAGCAGCGATTTCAAACAATTTATTGATGAAAATGCAAAAGATTTTATATTATTAAAAACTAACCTGCTAATCGAGGAAACCAAAGGAGATCCTGTAAAAAAAGCAGGCCTCATCAAAGATATCGTCAGCAGTATTGCCTGGATTCCTGATCCTTTAAAAAGGTCAGTTTATGCAAAAGAATGCTCAAATGTTCTTGAATTAGACGAACATGTTTTGATTGATGCCATCAATAAAGTTGTAAAACAAAAACTGTACAAAAAACGGCAGCAAGATCAGATCGCCTCTCCAAAATCTCAACAGCAATTGACAGAGGAATTGTTGAGTCTGGAACCTTCACCTGAAAGTGGATTGGGCAATTTAAAAACGGATAAACGACCTCCTGTATCATTACTTGAATTTCAGGAAAAGGATATCGCCAGAATTTTAATTGCAAGTGGTGGAGAACTTTTTGATAAAGAAAACAATGTAACAGTCGCAGCTTATATTCTCAGCAATATTGAAGAAGTTATGAATGATTTTGATAATAAAATTTGTGAAAAAATCGCGAAAGAATGTTTACAACTTTTAGCTGACAAAAAACCAATAACTACTCAGCATTTCACCAACCATGAAGATGCTGAGATTAGCCAATTTTCAATCGACCTGATCCATACTCCTTTTGAATTTAGCCCAAACTGGAAAGCCTTTTGGGATATTGATTTGCAAACCCAACCTCTTCCCGATCAAAACTTTTTGAAGGACAGTATTTATGCCCTCCATCGTTTCAAATTAAAAAAGATCATCCAAATGTGTGAAAAAAACCAGGAACGGCTGAAAGCTTTTAATGAAAAAGAGAATACTACAAAAATGATGAAACTCCTGAAGATGCAGCAACGCCTCATCACCATGAGAGACGAATTGGCAAAAAAGCTCAACACCGTAGTGTTAAAATGACTATCCCCTCTCCTCTCAAGTCTCCTTTCATCAAGTTTGCGTCCTCCCTCCTTTACTCATTCCGATTCATACAATTCAAATCTTCAAAAGCTACTTTAAGGCGATTGACAAAGGACTCCTCTCCTACTCTAAGCCATTTTCGGGGATCGTAGTATTTTTTGTTAGGGACATCATCTCCTTCGGGGTTCCCAATTTGAGCTTGTAAATAGTCTTTCTTTTCTTTGTAATAACCATGTACTCCATCCCAATATGCCCATTGCATATCCGTATCAATATTCATTTTAATTGCACCGTATTCGATGGCCTCTCTGATCTCTTCTCTGGAGCTCCCAGACCCCCCGTGAAATACAAAATTGATTGGATTTGGTTTGGTATTGAATTTTTCCTGAACAAAATCCTGTGAATTTTTAAGGATGATAGGTTTCAATTCCACATTTCCGGGCTTATATACTCCATGCACATTCCCGAAAGCCGCAGCAATAGTAAATTTATCGCTGATTTTGCTCAACGCTTCGTAGGCTTGACTGACTTCTTCAGGTTGTGTGTACAGTCTAGAACTATCAACATCAGTATTATCGACCCCATCTTCTTCGCCTCCGGTGACGCCAAGTTCAATTTCGATTGTCATCCCAATCTTATTCATCCTTTCAAAATACCTACAGCATGTTTCCACATTTTCATTTAGATCCTCCTCTGAAAGGTCCAGCATATGGGAGCTGTAAAGGGGATATCCTCTACTTTCAAAAAATCGCTCTCCCGCATCAAGCAATCCGTCAATCCATGGCAACAGTTTTTTCGCACAATGATCGGTATGTAAAATTACCGTTACACCATATGCTTTTGCCATAGTATGAACATGCATCGCCCCGGAAATTGCACCTAAAATAGAAGCTTGTTGGTTTTCATTTGAAAGGCCTTTCCCTGCACAAAAACTTGCACCACCATTTGAAAACTGGATCATCACAGGTGAATTTACTTCACGGGCGGTTTCCAAAACGGCATTTATTGAGTTGGTTCCGATAACATTTACAGCAGGTAAAGCGAAATTGTTTTCATTAGCATAATTAAGCAATTCAGACACTTCGTCACCCCATAAAACACCTGGACGAAATTTAGTAGCAGTAGGTATCATTAGAGTTTGTTTTGTTTAAATTAATATTTTGGTTTAGGGTAATAAATCCTGATTTTTACAGGACATAAAAGATCAGAATTAACAAATTCAAAGATAGTAAAAAATAATAAACCAAAAAGCACTTTTGGTTTTAAATTAAAATTCAACTTTTTATATAAATGCTTGAATTTCAACTATTTACAATAAACCAAAAGTGCTTTAACCAATTAATTTAAAATATCAGATTATTCCTTTATCAGTAAGATAACGCTCAGCATCTAAAGCGGCCATACAACCCGTTCCGGCTGCCGTCACCGCCTGCCGGTAAACATTGTCTTGAGCATCTCCGCTGGCAAATACTCCTTCAATGTTCGTTTTTGCGGTATCTGGTTTGGTCTGGATATATCCCGTTTCATCCATATTGATCCATCCTTTGAAAATATCCGTGTTTGGTTTATGACCGATTGCCACAAAAAACCCTGAAAGCGGAATGGTGCTTTCCTCTTTTGTAACATTGTTGATCACTCGTACTCCTTCAACTTCATTTTCACCCAAAACCTCCACGGTTGAAGTATTCCAGTGCATGACAATGTTTTCATTATTCAAAACACGCTCCTGCATAATTTTGGAAGCCCGAAGTTCATCACGACGAACCAACATATGCACTTTTGGGCATAACTTGGAAAGATAAATGGCTTCTTCAGCAGCAGTATCACCTCCACCTACGACAGCGACTTCTTTGCCTCTGTAGAAAAATCCATCACAAACTGCACAAGCTGATACTCCTCCTCCATTTCTGGCTAGTCGTTGCTCTGACTCCAATCCAAGCCACTTTGCGCTGGCACCTGTTGAAATAATTACGGTATCAGCAAGGATTTCCTGTCCACTTTCGGTATATACCTTATGCACAGGGCCTGTAAAATCCACTTTGGTTATCATTTCCATTCGTACCTGGGTGCCAAATCGCTCTGCCTGTTTTCGAAAATCTTCCATCATTTGTGGTCCCATTATTCCATCTGGGTAACCGGGATAATTTTCGACATCAGTAGTAATCATGAGTTGGCCACCTGGTTCAGGGCCAGTATATAATACCGGCTCAAGGCCTGCACGCGAAGCATATACTGCTGCAGTATATCCAGCAGGGCCTGAACCAATAATTAGACATTTGACGTGTTCTGCTTTTTCTGACATTTTTTCCATTTAATTTAAGTCTCTAAAAATTTCGTGCAAAAATAAAAATTCTTTTGACCAAACAAGTTTTTGAATTGAGTGTTTTAGTAAAGAAAATCAATTAGAGATATTAAACCATTTCAATTCAATTAGGTTCAATATTAATAAATGAACAATGTCTTATGATAAATATCAAATTTCGAAAACATTACGTTTTCTATTAAACTGTCAATTAAAAATCAAATTCTACCGATAAAAGAGCTTCACTCATCTTTCTCTTTTGCTAAATGTAAAGGGATTTGGTATATTAAAACCTTACATTAAAAAAACTGATTATTATGCTTTCTTGGTTATATCCTTCCAGTTATTTTATTAGCCTTTTAGGACTCATCATGTGGTTTTATTTCAGAGACAACAGAAAGATGAGTAGATTGATGAGTACCACCTTTTTGGGTGGCTTTTTTGTGTATTTATTTGCCCTGGCATTTGCGAACGGGACGCTTTCTTTCAAGTTGTTTGTATTAGCTAGAGATTTAATTGTACTGGGTCTGGTTTCACAGTTTTTTAGCTTTTTCAAAGAAAACAAGCTGATATTTTTTATAATGTTGGCCGTATTATTTGGTTCCTACCAGTTTAAATATAAATCCTATCTAATCCAGACTTTTGATGTTCAGACGGAAATCAAAGATAATTCAATTCTTTTGGATGAAGAAGGAGAATTAATTATTGAATTGAAAGAAGGACACGGTATAAATGAATTGGAATCCATTATTAAAAAATATGGATTGGCATATGAATCTGCTTTTGTAATGGTTAATCCGGACCAAACAGATCTTGACAATTATTATGTTGTCGATATCCCTTCAAATAAGGAAAATGCACTTTCTAAAATTGAAAAAGAACTTGACAAAAGTGACCTCACAGTTTGGGTAGAACAAAACGAAGTGTTTCAAGTCGATCCATTGCCTGCAACAAAACTACCTCCCCCCTCATCAATAAAATATGGCATCAATGACCCATACTTAGATCAAATGTGGGGTTTTGAAGCAATGGAAATGCACAAACTTTTTCAGTTGCTCAAAGACAATAAAGTTACTGCAACACGAAAAGCTACCATCATGATCCTGGATACCGGGATCGATGCAAAACACGAAGACCTAAGAGATAATTATAAAACAGTTAATGTCACTCACGACACTGATTTTAATGGTCATGGTACTCATTGTGCTGGAATAGCTGCTGCAGTCTCAAACAACGGAGTTGGAATTGCATCTTTTTCGACGGACAACCAGTTTGTTGAAGTGAGTGCTGTAAAAGTTCTTGGGCCACGTGGGCATGGAAGTCAACGTAGTGTTGTCAATGGCATCTTGGCAGCTGCTGACAATAAAGCTGATGTCATTTCACTATCACTTGGCAGCCGATCTAACCATCAAAAACAAAAGACATTCAGAATAGCAATCGATTATGCAAAAAAAGCTGGTTCCATCGTTGTTGTTGCCGCAGGAAACAGCAATATGGACGCTAAAAAATATGCTCCTGCTAACACTCCTGGTGTAATTACTGTAAGCGCTGTTGACACGCTCCTTGGTCGCGCTTCTTTTTCAAATTACGTCAACAATATTGAAATGGCCGTTGCAGCTCCGGGGGTAAAGATTTATTCCACCATTCCTGGAAATAAATATGCTGCATTTAACGGGACATCAATGGCAGCGCCTCATGTTTCTGGGCTGATTGGTTTGATGAAAAGTATTAAACCATCTTTGACCACAAATGAAGCTTACGAAATACTTCACAATACGGGCAAGAGTACCAAAAATAGTGAAGAAACCGGAAAGTTAATCAATCCTTCCAAAGCAGTTGCAACTCTTTTAAAAGAAAAAAACACCATCAACTAAATGATGGTGTTTGTAGCAATTAAAAACAATGAAAAAACCCTAAAATCTTAATTTTTTAATTCATAGTTTAAAGTTAGAATTTGCCTTTGTGTTCCCAACTGCGAGTTTAAGGCCGTAAAACCGGTCTTAATAAAGCAAAATCAAAATGGGGGAATTTGGGGGAAAAGGGGCAACAGATTTCGTTGCTTCTGGGATTGTGTCACAATTCAACAATCGATCGATATTTAAATTGCACTATACAAAGTTAAGGGAATTTGAAATGTCATGCTCGGTTTTAAATTATTTTTTTTAAATAATTTATTTTTTAATTTGTATAATTTTCTATTTCATACTCTTAACCATCTAAAAATAGCTTGCTTACAAATTATCAGTAATACTAATCTAATTATCCTTCAGCAAAAGTAGTTTGCAAAACATAATAAATTGGAGAAAACAATCTTCCGATTTTTTACCATAAAAGGGGTACAAAACGCATTAAAAAAGCATGTCATGATTTGACAAATTTTAGATTTTTCTTTTTTATCACATGAGTTCATTTTCAATAAATTGTTTAAATCGATCATCAAGAATTTCAAAAACTAATTTGCTAAACTGATTTTTTATGACTTCTCGATTGATTTTTAAGCGATTATCTTTAAAATGACCTTGCTTAAAAATCCTCCTGGGATTTCCTTTGTAAAAATCTTTTCTATAAATTTTGCTTGGGGTAGCGATTTCATCTTCACTAATTTCTACAACAAAGGTAAAATCTTCTGTGGCCGACATATTCCAGCGATGTATTCCAAATTCATCTTTTAAAAAAGGAAACACGCAAGTTCCAGTCAGTTTCAATTCGACAGCGTACAAAATGCTTCCATTAAAAGAAGGGCTTATTAACAAGTCCTTGCAATTCCAACTCTTTTTGCTGAAATGCTCTGATTTCTCAACTCCTTTTTTTCCAGATTGCTCTTTCATCCAGACCGTTTTTGCCTCAACAGCAATACCTTTAATCCTAAATATTTCTAGATATAATTTTATAAAGTTTTGTAATCCTGGTCCGTAAATTGATAAATGACAACGATTCAATCCAGGATTCTCATGAGCCAAAAGGTCAATTTTAAACTGAAACAACTGAGCTTCCCATTTTTTCAAAAGATCAATTATTCCCGGATTATAAACATTTAGATCAAGACAAGCTAAAGACAGATCATTTTCGTGTTTCTCAATTTCCTGGATTAACGCCTTGATGCGTTCTCTAAATTGTAACTTGTCAGTATAGGCTTTGGCCTTGAGTTTATCCAGCCAAAAATGGTCACCTAACTTTCGTTTTTCTCGTTCAAGTATGTCAATTTCACTTAACAGTTTTATAAAATACGGCCCTTCCTGCAATTGATTGATCTGTCTTCTGAGTTCACCTGCATGGTCTGCATAATTTATTTTGTCCAATTCCTCCAAAAGCAATTCCAAACCAAGAGGATCAGCATCAACTTTCAACACTAATTCTTTTCCATTAAACGAAACCTCAACGACTAATTGGTCATCGAAATCTAATAAATTTAGCTTTTTGGCCAAAGGAATGATCAGTTCTTCGCGTATAAATCTTTGTAAGTTTCGAGCTCCGTATTTAATATCATAACCTTGGTCAGCAAGATATTCCATTACACCATCCTCCAAAATCAAATCCATCTTCCTAAACTTAATCCCTTCTCTTTTTTTAAGGAGTTGGATCTCCCTTTTTACAACGGAATGTACTACCTTTTGTGTCAAAGGTTGAAAAGGAATGACCTGGTCGATTCGGTTAAAAAGCTCTGGTCGAAAATGTTTTTGAGCAGCTTCCACAAAGTGTTCGGCAATGTCTTGAGTGCTCTCTTCTTGCAACCAACCAATTTGAATACTCTGCATCCTGTTTGCTCCAATATTGGAGGTCATGATTATAATAGTGCTGCAAAAATTAACCAGTTTTCCCTTGCTGTCAGTCAGTCTGCCTTCTCCTAATATTTGAAGTAAAAAATCATAAAAATCATCATGTGCTTTCTCAATCTCATCAAATAACAAGACTGAAAAGGGGGTTCTCCGAACCGCTGAAGTCAACAAACCATCCTTAAAATAGTTTTCGCCGATAAGTCGCAAAACAGACCACGGATCAGTAAATTCGCTCATATCAAATCGCAACATTTTATCGCGACTTCCAAACATGAATTCGGCCAGGATCTTGGCCATTTCGGTTTTTCCGACACCAGTTGGACCAACAAAAAGAAAAGAAGCAATCGGTTTGCCCGTTCTGGACAATGCTGTTTTGATTGAGGCGAGTAAATTAGCGATTTGATCAACTGCTTTTTCCTGCCCAAAGACATTTGAGTTGAATAAGTTTTTTATTTTTTCAACATCCATAGGAATCTCAGGATCAACCATAAACAAAGGCATACCGGTTTCTTCACAAAAACTGGAAACGACCTGAGAACCAAAAATTTTGTTGTTTTCGGGCTTTTGATTGAGGAGTAACCCCTCTAAAAAACGAATTGGTTTACCGGGAAATCCGGCATAAGGAGTAAATCGCCGATTTAATCTAATGGTTTCTTGAATAGCCTCCTTTTCTATGCTGATTTTGCGCTCTCCCGCAAGGTTTTTAACTTTTTTTACAATGATTTCTTCCAGATCGGATTTAGGTTCTTCCAGTTTAATTATTTGAAAATAGGAGATGTAATTTGGGCTTTTTAACTGAATTTTGGCAAGTTCCTCTTCTGTGCATTCCGTAATTATACCAACCTCTCCCCGGCTGATAAATGAGCGCATAAAATCAGCCATGCTGACATCATTTCCGATGTATTTTCCAACTTCAAACAATTCCAGAAAATTGCGAATAAACAAAATATCTTCGCTAACTGAAAGTTCCTTGCATAGGTGAACCATGTTATCTTCCCAGCCACCGTCAACAGTCAATTCTTTAATCATAGTGGATGCGGTAGTTTCCCAAATCTGCCCTTTAATCCTTCGTCTTTTCTTCTGCCGGGCTATTTCCCAGACCAAAGCCGTTTTTCCGACTCCTGCCGGCCCTGTAAGGATTATGCTACGATTAAATCTGGTTTTCAGAGCTCTTGCGAGCAATTCTATTTCTTTTTTCCTCCCAAAAGTGATTTGATTATTCACATTAAGAGCTTTGGCGACTTTTGGCAAAAACTTTTCTTGCAGACCATCATTGGTATACTCAAGTTCGTTCAATCCAGGGAGCTTCAATTTGGTTTCTTTTTGTAACAATTCAGATCGTTGAAACCAAATACTTGAAATGATTTGCCGAACGGAAGAAAGTCGTTTTTTTCGTATAAAATCAACATGAATTGCATTGATGAGTCCTTCTTCGATTTCATAATTTTCCTCAACAAATATTTCAACTCCCAATGCCGGAACTACGGCCCAATAACCATTTTTAGTGTTTTTAAAATAATACTCAAATTCCAATTCAAATTCCGGATAACTATAACCATCTTTTGCAGCGGAAAATGGAACTCCCAGGCTTGCCTTGTAAAAATTGTCCTCATTAACATAATCCATTAGCTGAAGAAAATCTCCTTTATTCAAGACCGTTGTTTGAAAAAGCTCCTGAAAGCGATTAGCTAATTCAGTAGTCGATTCATTCAATGCAAGCAACTGTGTATCCATCAAAGGAGTAACAATTGCTCCTCCGGAATTAAAATAGAGTTTTACATTAAAAAAAGGGATAGAAATCGAATATGCCATAAAATGAATGTCAGTCAGTTGCTGCTAAAATTAATCAATTTCCATTTTCTAAAGTGCATCAAATCAAAAAATTGAAAATTTATCGACGAATTTCAGACTTTCATCTTTTACATTTTCAAGGAAATCTTTGAGAACCTAAATTGCATTTATCCAAAGCGCGGAAACTGTGGTTTTTTTTTAATAAATTTCTTAATTTTAACATAACAAGCAAGATGATGAACAATCTCAAGCCGCGTCATTAAATTATTTGCAAAAATACTTTTTTAAAGAGAAAACCAGATTAATTCAAAACACATGTTTAAGTTCAATGCCAATATTGTCAAGAGAAGGAAGGTTAAAAAAAATGCATTGTTTATCGGATTGCTGGCGGCAGCCTTGCTGGGCTATTGCGGGCTGACCTATTTGGAGCTTGGCGAAGTTCCATTTTTAGAAAACCTGGCTTATCAAATTGGTTTTACACAATATCTACCCTGGGTTTACATCGGATTATTTGCAACCTTATTTTTGCTCATTCTGCCATCCATTTACACGATTTTTAAAAAGAAAACCGTACTCGGCGGATATGTCAGTTTTGACGAAGAAAAACTGGAAATCGTCAGAGGAAAAGAAAAATATATTATCCCGGAAGAGGATCTTGTCCAACTCAACTTTGACATAAAAAAATTACCTCCTGCTGAAAAAATGAAAAAAAATCAACTTTTCGGTGGAAGCTATATGAAAATCCCTTCCAAGAAAGGAGTCTTCAAATTGGAACTCAACATCGATTCTCCCCAACAAAAAGATCAACTACTGGAAATGGCAGAATTCCTAAAAATCCAACATGATGTAAAGGTCAATATCCAGGAATTAAAGTAGTTTGTTTTAGCTTGTCTCATTTGTATTTTCCGTATATTCTTTTTGCACAAATCTTTTAAAATGTAACCCCCCGAACAATTCGGCCAGTTCTTTGACCAAATTCACAAAAATGAGCAGATAACATTTTTCCAAAATTGATTTTTTTCCCATATTGGGAAACATTAAACTCCCTTGTTGTCCCCATATGAAAAAAAACCTTACACCTCTCACTGTGTTTATTGTCGAGGATGATCCCATCTACTTGCGTTTGGTGAAATATGTTTTTGAATTAAACCCGGATTACAAAATTCATATCTTCCAAACCGGCAAAGCCTGTCTTGATAATCTTCATTTAAAACCTGCTATTATTTCGCTGGATTTCAGTTTGCCTGACATGAAAGGTGACGAGGTTTTAAAAAAAATTAAAAATTATGACAAAAACATCGGAGTCATCATCCTTTCAGGCCAACAGGACATTGAAGTCGCTGTAAAATTACTACGAAATGGTGCTTACGATTATATTGTGAAAAATAATGAAACAAAAGACCGGTTGATTTATGCAGCGCAAAGGCTTAGGAGTACTATTCGCCTGCAAAAAGAGGTCGAAGAACTGAAAGACGAATTGGTGGGTAAATATGATTTTACAAAATCGATCATAGGTAATAGTAAGCCCATGCAAAAGGTTTTTAGGTTGATTGATAAATCTATAAAAACCAACATTTCAATTTCAATTACAGGTGAAACAGGAAGTGGAAAAGAAATCATCGCCCGAAGCATCCATTACAATTCTAATCGGAGAAAAGGCTCTTTTATTGCCGTCAACGTAAGCGCTATCCCAAAAGATCTACTCGAAAGTGAATTATTTGGTCACGAAAAAGGAGCTTTCACCGGAGCAGATGCCCGAAAACTGGGGAAGTTTGAACTGGCAGATAAAGGAACATTATTTCTTGACGAAATCGCGGAATTGGACATCAACCTTCAGTCGAAATTATTGAGAGCTTTACAAGAAAGAGAGTTTATGCGGGTAGGTGGAACAAAAACGGTTAAATTTGATGCAAGGATCATTGTAGCTACACATAGGGATTTGCTGAATGAAGTTGAGCAGGGCAATTTCAGGGAAGACTTGTATTATAGATTACTAGGTTTGCCGATTGAGGTACCTCCGCTTCGAGAACGAGGAAATGATGTTTTGTTGCTGATGAGGCATTTTCTGACAGAGTTTTGCAAAGTCAACAACCTTGGCAAAATGACCTTCGACAAAGGAGCTAAAAAGAAATTACTGGCATACAGCTATCCAGGAAATGTAAGAGAATTAAAGGCAATTGTAGAATTAGCTGCTGTGATGGCTGATGCTAAAGTCATTTGCGAAAATGATATTAATTTTAACAGCCCAAAACGAATTACACCGTTTTTATCAGAAGAAAGCTCTCTGAGGGAATATACACGAAAGATCATCGATCATTACCTGGATAAATACAACAATGATGTATTACTTGTCGCTCAAAAACTCAATATTGGAAAATCAACTATTTACCGCATGCTTAAGGAAAACAATATGAACTAAAATTATAATTGTTTTAAACCAACGCAATTACACCAATGCAAGACTCAATTACAAAACTGGATCTAGAAGAAAACGAATGGCGGTTTCGCAACTTTTTCGAAAAAAGCCCTATCGGTATTGCAATCAGCGACAACCCAAACTCCGTCATTATTAATGAGCGATTTTGCGAAATGCTGGGCTATTCGAAGGAAGAGTTTACAAAACACAAACTCGTACACGAAATCACACATCCCGATGACAAAGATCTTCACCTCGAGGGATATAAAAAATTGCTTGAAGGCAAAATAAAATCTATTAATATTCAAAAACGATACATCAAAAAAAATGGAAGTATTATGTGGGGCAATGCCACCCTTTCCATTTTTAAAGATGAAAAAAGAGGCACTTTGACCCATTTTGTAATGGTTGAAGACATTCACGATCAAAAGATTATGAATGACACCTTGACTTTTATCAATCAACTTGATACTTCAATCGATTCGAACACCCTCTTTAATGAAATTGCTGAAAAAGTTGCTAAAACTTTTGAAGTCCCGTATGTGCTCCTAGTCGAAGTGGACGATGGTGGTTTTTCATGCAGCAGCAGAGCTTTTTGGAAAAAAGGAATTTTGGATAAATTTAATTATAGTCTCGATAACTCTCCATGTCTGGATGCAATAAAGAATAAAGCACTTTTTTATGTTGATAAGAATGTCCAGAAAAAATATCCAAAATTTGAAGCTTTAAAAAATTTGAAAGCAGAAAGCTACATTGCCAGCCCACTTTTTGATTCTGACGATCAGGTTATAGGATTGATTGCACTGCTTGATACCAAAGAAATGATCAATTATGAATTGATAAAAAAAGTTTTAAAAATATACTCCAACAGGGTGGCGTCTGAATTGGAAAGATTAAAAAATAATCAAATATTACTCGAAAGTTCCAACAAACTTAAAGAAGCAGAAAAATTGGCGAAAATTGGCAGTTGGGAATACAATTTCAGCACCCAGCAATTGTACATCTCAGAAGGGATTTATCATATCTTTAAAATAGAAAACAGGCAATCGCTGCCTGATCCAGAAGTCCTGAAAAACTTAGTACACGAAGACGACAAAGAATATCTTCAGGATGTAATCAAAAATACCATCCGAAAAGGAAAACCCTGGAAAATAGAATTGAAATACAACATAAATGGAAAGACCATCCACACAATCAACAACGGCAAAGCTTCTCTGGAAAATGGCCAAATCGTGAAGCTTTTCGGAACTGTTCAGGATATTACCGACAAAAAAGAAGTTGAAACCAACTTGCAAGTCGCAACCACAAAATATCAGGATCT
>JANQFJ010000316.1 GCA_028277915.1 Saprospiraceae bacterium | reverse complement strand
TTACATAACCCAGATCGAGCGTCGTAACTGCTTGCACATCAAATGAGCGGATAAACAATTCTTGTTGTTTCATCAAATCAGCTTCAGACATAAAATTGGTGAAAGACTTGAGCATTTTACCGGCTTCAGGGTATTGTTTTTCTAAAAATGATTGAACATTTTTTATTTTTTTTACAAAACCTGGCTCCGGATAATCGAATAAGTCTGCGAAAAGCTGATAATGTTTTATGGATTGATTCATTTTTAAATTTTTAGTTAAAATTATTTTCCTAAAAGCTGAAATTTTAGAGCCCCCTTACAGGTTTTTCTTTAAAACCAAACCCGACACTTCCCTTCGTATCACATGTAAATTCAAGCATTTCGAGTGCTTGCTCCCTATGAGCAGGAGGAATGACGAACCTTTCGTCAAATTTTGCAAGGGAGGTCAACTTATAAATTTCATCCGCTGTTTCAGGATTAACATCAGCTCCATTGAGAGCAGCCTCAACTTTTGCAGAATCAATATCTCCAACTGTTACATTTCTTCTGTGAATTCTAACTGCCATTAATTTTTTCAACACAACTTTAACTTTTTCTTCGTCGCCGGCAGTGAAAAGGTTGGCCATATATTTCAATGGGAAGCGAGCCTGATCAATGGTTCCCCATAAATCTTCTGTACTTGTGTCATAAAGCCAGCTGTCGTTCCAGAATTTCGCGATTGGGTCCATCTTTTCACCCTGTGAAGTGTTTTGCTCACTCAATGAGGCCATCACAGGAAGTAATGGTGGTACATAAAACAACATTGGCAAGGTTCTGAACTCTGGATGTAATGGCAATGCCAGACCCCATTCTTTGACAAACTTGTACGTTGGTGAATATTGAGCAGCTTTTATTGTTGAATCCGGAACGCCATTTTGTTTAGCGGCACTTATAACTTTCGGATCAAAAGGATCCAGCAACATATTCAATTGGCGATCTACCAAGTCGTCATTCTCTCCGGAAGCTGCATTTTCGATTTGATCAGCATCATAAAGAACTACTCCAAGGTATCTAATTCGTCCAACGCATGAATGCATACAAGCAGGTGCATGACCAGCTTCCAAACGAGGATAGCAGAGAATGCATTTTTCTGATTTTCCAGTATGCCAGTTATAGTAGGATTTTTTGTAAGGACAAGCTGTTACACACATTCTCCAGGCGCGGCATACTTCCTGGTTGATAAGTACAACACCGTCTTCACCTCTCTTATAGATCGCTCCTGAAGGACAAGATGCTACACAAGCCGGATTGAGACAGTGATTACAAATCCTGGGGAGATAGAAAAATGCCATTCTTTCGAGTTGAAACATGGCTTCCTGCTCTGCAGGTGAAAGATCTTGGAGATTTGGATCTTTCCTCGCATAGTCGGGAGTTCCACTGAGGTCATCATCCCAGTTTGGCCCCATCTTAATATCAATGGGTTTACCAGTAATTAGTGAAACTGGACGAGCAGTAGGCTGATCATCCATCGCCGGAGACTCAATAAGATCAAGGTATTTGTATGTGAATGGCTCGTAATAATCGTCTATAACAGGAAGATGAGGATTGTGAAAAATATTAAGCAATCCTTTTTTCTTTCCTGCTCCTTTCAGATTGATCGTTCCATTATTTTTTTCCCAGCCACCTTTATAAATATCCTGGTCTTCCCATTTAGTAGGATAGCCAGTACCAGGCTTGGTTTCTACGTTGTTCCACCATTGATATTCAACACCTTTTCGATCAGTCCATATATTTTTACAAGCTATTGAGCAAGTATGGCAACCGATGCATTTATCTAGGTGAAAGACCATTGAAATTTGAGAACGTACATCCATAATGATATTTTTTATTTGAGTATTTTTAATTTATTAAAGGACCATTAATTGCAATGAGAACCATTTACCAAACCAATTTCTCCATCTTCTTCACTATCACGTGTGTATCTCTGTTAGGAGCAATTGGACCCCAGTAGTTAAAGTGATAAGCAAACTGTCCATAGCCACCCGCCAAAAAATTTGGTTTCAGGTGAATACGGGTAAAACTGTTGTGGCCACCCGCACGTTTGTTGCCTCTTACTTGTGATTTTGGAATACCCACTGTTCGTTCTGGTACGTGATAAACAATACAGACTCCTTTTGGAATCCTTGCACTAACTACTGCACGAGTACAATAGACGCCGTGGTCGTTATAAACTTCTACCCAGTCATTGTCATTAATACCCAACTCAGCAGCATCCTGTTCGTTTATCCAACATGGTTCACAGCCTCTTGAAAGGGTAAGCATTCTCAGATTTTCCATGTAAGTGGAGTGAATATGCCATTTACCATGAGGTGTCAGACAATTTAAGATTTTTGCTTCTCCTTGCTTCAAAGTATCTCTTAAATCACCGTAAGCTTCAGGTTTTGGAGATGGTTTGTATGTAGGAAGATGTTCTCCATAAGCGAGATACAACTCATGATCGAGGTAAAAATGCTGGCGGCCTGTCAATGTTCTCCAAGGAACAAGACGCTCAACATTATAAGTATACGGTGCGTATGCTCTTCCGTCATTCATCAATCCCGACCAAAGCGGAGAAGTGTTATATCTTCGGGGTTGAGCGAGGAGATCAGCATATTGGATTTTAATATCTTCGCTACCTTCCGCAAGATCGGCGAGCTTCATTCCGGTTTTCTTTTCTGCATTTTTGTAAGCCCGAACCGTCAATTTCCCATTTGTAAGTGTTGATAATTGTAAAACAGCATTAGCTGCCCATTCGTCTTCTTTGATAGATGGACGAACGGTTCCATTTGATTTTTCAACAGGAAAATGGTTGGATTCCAGCATTTCATCAAATGCATCTTCGCACATGTAATGATTACCGTGGGCTCCTAAGCCATTTTTGCGGATATTGTCACCAAGCGAAATGAATTTGTCATAAATCTTTGTGTAATCCCTGTCAACCACTGCGATTTTGTGCATGGTTTTTCCAGGGATGGCTTCGCACTCACCTTTGTACCAGTCTTTGATTTCCGGCTGTGCAATTTCACCAGCAGAATCATGAGCAATTGGTGCAATGACGACGTCTTTTTGTGGCTCGGCAAAATACTTTTTAGCCTGTTCGCTTGTTTCTTTGGCGATTTGCTTGAAAATATCCCAGTCTGTTTTAGATTCCCAAACTGGAGCAATTGCCTGACCTAATGGGTGAATGAAAGAGTGCAAGTCGGTACTGTTCAAATCCGCTTTTTCATACCATGAAGCTGCAGGTAAAACGATGTCGGAGTACAGTGCTGATGAATCCATTCTAAAGTTTAGATCAACGATGAGATCCATTTTGCCAAGTGGAGCATGTTCGTGCCATTTTACTTCGTCAGTGTGATCCTCTGAATCAGTCGTTATAGCATTAGAGTGAGTGCCGAGGTAGTGTTTTAAAGCATATTCGTGCCCTTTCATACTACCCATGATGGCGTTTCCTCTCCAGATGTACCAAACTCTCGGATGGTTTTCAGGTGCTTCAGGATCACCTGCTGCATAATGCAATTCTTTAGATTTAAGTTTATCGAGTACATAATCTTTAATGTCTTCATCAGATTTTGCTCCCTGCGCTTTTGCTTTTTCGCTTAGTTCTAAAGAATTTTCATTAAACTGAGGATAGAAAGGCATCCAGCCCATTCTAACCGCCTGGAAAATAGTATCTGCGGTATGCTGTCTTGTCCATTTATTGTCAGGAACAGTATTATATTTTGAAAACTGTCCATCGTAACGGTATTGGCAGGTATTAATATAATGCCAGATAGGAGCTTGCTGAAGGCGGATTGCATTTTGCCAATCTTTTCCAAAGGCAATGGTTCCCCATGAATCCATCGGAGCCAATTTTTCCTGACCGACATAATGATTCATTCCACCGCCATTCTTACCTACACAACCAGTTAACATCAAAGCCATAATGGCCGAACGGTACATCAGGTTGGCATGGTACCAGTGATTAATACCAGCACCTACAATGACCATACATTTTCCTCCTGTGACATCAGCTGTATTCGCCCATTCCTGAGCAAATTGCATAACCGTTTTGGAATCAATGCCCGTAAATATCTCCTGCCAGGCTGGTGTATAAGCAGCATCCGGATCAGAATAATCAGATGGATAATCCCCTTCGAGTCCTCTACCAACACCATATTGTGCCATAGTCAGGTCATAAACAGTAGTGACAGGAATTTTACCATTGGCAGTTTCAATATATTTTACAGGAACGCCTCTTTGACGATGATTGTCTAAACCAAATTCTGTAAATTCAACCTGTAAAACCTCATCTCTTTTGTTTAAAAAAGTAAGCAACGGATTGTATGATTCATCCGTTACACCATCTTCCAATTTCATGTTCCATCTTCCACCTTCTTTTTCCCAGCGGAATCCTGAACTACCTTTTGGAACGATGAATTTGCCATTATCTTCATCGATGTTTAAGAATTTCCAATCACCATTTTCAATATCTCGGAATTGAGACAATTCATTTGCCCGAACCAATCTTCCTGGTTTATAAGTATCTCCTTCTTTTTCAAGTTTTACCAAATATGGACTATCAGTGTATTGTTTGGTGTATTTCAGGAAGTAAGGAGTTTGCTTTTCGTGATGCCATTCTTTTAAAATAACATGCGTCACCGCCATCCAAAAAGCACCATCGCTGCCGGCATGAAGCGGAACCCATTGATCAGCATATTTACAGACCTGGCTAAAGTCAGGAGAGAAAACCACAGTTTTGGTACCGTTGTGTCGAGATTCTGCAAAAAAGTGACAATCCGGTGTACGGGTCATATTGAGGCAGGCACCCATGTCGGCGATCATTTTAGAGTTGTACCAATCGGCACTTTCGCAAACGTCCGTTTGTTCGCCCCAGATTTCGGGGAAAGCAGTTGGGAGGTCGCAATACCAATCATAGAAACTCAAATTGATACCGCCAAATAACTGCAAAAAGCGACCTCCGGCAGCATAACTCAACATTGACATTGCAGGAATCGGAGAGAATCCTACAACCCGATCAGGACCATATTTTTTTGCGGTATAAAGGTTGGCAACGGCCATTAGTTCCAGAACAGTGTCCCAATTAGCTCTTCTAAAGCCACCTTTTCCTCTTGCTTTTTGGTACTTTTTGCGAGCCTCAGTGTCATTTTGAAGGTTTTCCCAGGCTTTCAATGGGTCACCTGTTTTCAATTTTTCATTTTGGTAGGCGTTGATCAATGCTCCCCGGATCAAAGGATATTTGATTCGTAAAGGACTGTACAAGTACCATGAATACGAAATACCTCGTTGGCAACCTCTGGGTTCATATGGTGGTAAATTGCTGTCCAAAAGGGGATAATCCAATTGTTGTGTTTCCCAAACTACAATTCCGTCTTTCACATGAATTTGCCAGGAACATCCTCCTGTACAATTTACACCGTGAGTACTTCGAACGATTCGATCATGTTGAAAGCGATTGCGGTAAAACTCTTCCCATTTACGGGTTTGTGGGGAAATGATGTCTTCAATCCAACTCATATTTTTATTTTTTTGATAAAATATTGGAAAATTTATTTTTTGAAGCAGGCTTAGTTTGTTGACTTTATCTGCCTTTGATATATACTATGGTTGACGCTTCTGTTTTTTCGATTATACCAAAATCCACCGAACAGAACTATCAAGGCAAAAGCTCCTAAAAGGCCGTACAGCATATAGCCGGAAGTCATTTTAGCATCGTTTGCTCCAGAGTTTTTTAGGAAAACCAATAAATCACGGACTTCACCTTCTTCAAGCTCACGTCCTTCGAAAGCTTTAGCCATTACTGGAAAAGGAGGATTCTCCAGGATTGCTTTCGTACCCTTTTCGCCAAGATTTGCAAAAGACATACTGATATCTTTTGTTGAATAGCTGTTTTCAGCAAAAAAGGTACTGCTTAGATCGTTATGACAAGAGATACAAGAGGGGCCACCATTGGCAAACCGAACGCGACCTTCGAACAGATTTTTTCCGTTTTCAAGGTTGTCTGGAGTTGCATCTTCAATTGCAGAAACTTGTTCTGGCGCTGCATCTGTTTTTGCTTCTCCTCCTTCGGTTCCACCTCCGGATTCTTCGGCGATATACCCTAGCAATGCTTTTATTTCAGTATCAGAAATCATAGGGTCCGGCATGAGGACTTTGTTGTATTCTTCATAGATGGCCACAGCATCAGGGTCTTCGTTTTTAACCATTGTCTGAGAAGAACGGATGAAATCGACGAGCCAACCTTCCTCACGCTTGTCCTGAATATTAACAAGGTCAGGGCCTACTAATCTTCCACCGCCGATGGTATGGCAGATACCGCATTTCAGTTTGAATAATTCAGCAGTTTCTTCACTGCTTTGAGCTACCGATGAACTCGTAAAAAACAGGCTTAAGAGGAAAAGAAGGAGAAATATTTTTTTCATAATCGTACATTTTGAATTGACTACAAGAATATCAAAACGCTGCTATTAACAATGATTTTTGCCAAACTCAGCGATCTTATTATTTTTTGTTCTTCGAATTAAAAAGCTCAGGGGTCAGTGCCAGCATTACCCAGCCCCAGGAATTGATCTCATCCTTGTCTCCTGTTCCTTTGATTTGTACCATAGAATCAGATATAAGTGAAGCAGATAAGCCTGTTTGTAATTTGGCATATGGCGCAATTTTTAAAATGAAAACTACATCTACCTCTGTTCCCAAATATCTATCAATGTTTTCCGTTGGTCTTAATTCATCGCGAACATCATTGGCTAACATAAAATAGTGTAAGAAAATCTTGAATGAGGCTTTACTTCCTGCGCTGAAGTTCACATTGGCATAAAAATCAGCTAAACCGCCACCTTTCGTATCAACCGGAATATTCAGGAAATAATCCATCCAACCATAAAATTTGTGGTTTGTAGCATATAAAGTGTTGAAAGCCTGAAACTTATCATCGCCTGGATTGTCTCCCGAAACAAAGTCCAAACCAGCTGCAACTGATGCTTTATTGAATTTATACAAAGCCTTGAGGTTGAACAAATATGCAGCGATATCCATCTCATCTCTGGTAGTGCCTGATTGCCAATAAAAGCTGCCTTCAAGGTTTAGGCTGTTGATTTTGTAACCCAATAAGGTTCCGATAGAATATCTCCAAAACAAATCGCTGTCTGTTTCACTTTTTTCATAACCATCAAGTATTGAAATTGCACCCCATGAAAAATTTTCAAACTTTTGTTGTGCATGTACAAGGCTCAGGACTTTGTAATTGTCAGAGCGATAATCTAGTCCAAAAACCCTTTCTGCTGATTGATTGAATGCACCTCCGAAATCCAATTTTAATTTCTCAGTATTTATTTTAAATAATAAAGCATCATGGCTTCTCGCTTGATGCAACCAATCGAGGTTTCCCAATAAGCGGTGTCCGTCATAAACGAGTTCTTGTCGTCCTGCCTTAATAGAAAATATATCGGAAACCTTCAATTGCCCCCAG
Source organism: Saprospiraceae bacterium (assembly GCA_028277915.1). Classification (GTDB taxonomy): domain Bacteria; phylum Bacteroidota; class Bacteroidia; order Chitinophagales; family Saprospiraceae; genus JAHDHW01. The sequence continues at coordinate 6,505 of JANQFJ010000316.1, read as the reverse complement.
CCTTCATGCAGGCCAAAACTTGGATCTTTGCCCACTTGCTTTTCTTGTCCCCAAACACGAACATCCTGCGGAGAGACGAATAATCTAAGTTTTTCATTTTTGAAATCAAGAATTAAACGAGTACGCTGAGATACAAAAAAAGCTGACTTGGAATCAGCTGCTTTGGGAGACCTAAAACCATCTCTGAATTCTAGACGTGGGCGTAATTGTGCTGAAATTGAAAATTGCGCACACATTTCTGCAAAGCTGAAAAATAATATCGATCCGGTGAGTAAAATTTTTAGTAAATAATTCATATCAAATTTTTTATAATAATTTTTAAACCACCAATAAAGTGGTCGTGTCATTTCTTTCAATCAGTATTATATTGATTGACTTTGTAGTTCAAATCAAATCCGCAAATTTTTCCAAGTTGTACCACTTAGTCAGAGAGGATAAAGATATCCTCTCCGCTAACAAGCTATATTAAATTTGTTAGTCGACTGTTATTTGGAATGTACTTAGTGGTTTGGAAATAATTGCAGAAAGTCAGGTAAGAAGGTATCGTATAAAAAAATGTCAGGCTACAGTCTCGCACATAATGCTGCAAAAAATTGTGTGTCCTGACAAAAGGGTTTTTCATTTTTTAATGATTCAAATTATAAGATAAAAATCTCTTTTTTGAAGATAGCTAAAGGTATAAAGGGGAGCATTTCTGTTTGGTGATAAAAGTCATTGTAAGAGGTGATAATTGTCATTTAAAGGTCGTTTAATGAGAGGACAATTTATTAATTCTTATTCTACGATTTACAGGATTAAATTGTTGGAAGATTTTCACGGTGGTTGGATGACTAGTAAATACTAGGGTTCCAGATTTTTTTTTTACGTTTTGAATGACTTTGCATTACCGTCAAGGCTTTTTTTTTATTTAAAAGATTTTGATAGAAAAAAGTAATAAAAAAAATCAAACAGTAGAAAAAAAAATCTTTTGAGCCAGAGCTGTTAAATGCTGAATAACGGATAAAATTGTCTTTATTCTTTGAAGTTTACCCGCTCTGAATTTTATCGAATCGCCATTCGCTCAATTGTTTTACCCTGTTTAAGACATTTGAGGTGACTCTGTCGTGGATCACCTCCCATGTCCGGTTGATAAATTTCTTTTCTGACCATTTTTCTTTTCCATAGAAATTGAAACCTACCATGAGGAAAAGTTGGGCTTGTTCTTTTTCGTTTTGATCTTCTATGGAAGAACGTACATACATAGTGAATACTCCGATGGGATATCCTCCACTACATTTATATAGTAAATAGCGAGCATTGTCAGCACCAAGGGGGTCGGGAGTTCTTTGGATGTTGATTGCGTTGAGTTTGAACAAAGGGATAAATTTAAATCCAAACAATCCGTTTTTTAGCCATGATGGATATTTTGCCCATCCAAATAAATTAATGCTTAGACTATCCAATTTATCATTTCTTCTGGCTACATTGGCAATGTAATTTGGCCAACAGGAAGAGTCTCCATTCCATTTCAATAATTCTTCAAACACATATTTTGCAGGGGCATTTATACCTATTTTGTGAATATTTAAAATTCTGTAATTAAAAACGCTGACATCAAGGCGCTGAGCAATCCTATAGCTAAAATTTTCCCTTTCTCCTTTTGAATTAAATTTTATTAAAGTGGGTGTCTCTGGTTTGTGTAACAAAAAGTTTCGAATGTCGGACCAAATGCCTTTACTTTTAGAAGGGGGGCTAAGCGATTTTGATTTGTTTGTTTTGCTGTTCATTTCAGAAGAAATAGTTTTCTCATCGTAAGATACTTTTCTTTGAGATTCTCTGTTCAATGCTTTGACGAGTGCTTCTTTGTAGGTGAGTGGACGAAAAGGGATTAACTTTTTAATTTCCTTGTTTTGGCAAACTACATCATTTACACAACTTTCCATTAAGGATTTGATCAATTTGAAAGGAACTGGGGTTAGCATGCTGGTTATGCGTGCATAAATGTTGATAGTGGAAAAAAAAGAAGGGTAGAAATATCTTTTTTTGCCCAGAACTTTTGCCTGGATTTTGAGCATTTTCTGATAAGTTAAAACATTCGGGCCACCAATGTCATAGGTCTCTCCGGTTGTTTTAGCATTTTCAAGACTCCCTACCAAATATTTGATAACATCGCGGATGGCGATTGGTTGGCAATTCGAATTAGCGCGTTGTGGAAAAAGAAAAACAGGACAGTTTTGTACCAGGTGTTTAATGATTTTGTACGAAGCACTGTCGGAGCCAATAATTACTGCTGCTCTGAGAAAGGTTACCGGGGTTTTCCCTTTTCGGAGTTCATCTGCGACCATCAAACGGCTTCTGAGGTGATCAGATAATGGAATTTCAGGATTGCCAAGGCCACCCAAATAAATAATCCTTTTCAAATTATTTATTGATGCGGCTTTTTGAAAATTTGTGGCTGCCTGGTTATCAATGTGCTTAAATTTCTTTTTTCCCAAATGTAAAGAATGCAGCAAATAATACGCGCAATGGATTCCTTTTAAAGCGTCATTCAAACTTTCAAAATCGAGTGCATCCGCCATTACGACTTCAACTCCGGGCCATCGAATTGAATGCTCCGGAGAATACGATCTTACCATTACCCTGACCTGATATCCTCTTGCCATCAATTCCGGAATAAGTTCTCCACCGATATATCCTGTGGCACCAGTTACTAATATTTTATTGGCGGGAATAGGTCGGGTAGGTAAATCGTCACAAAATCGATCGAGATACACACCCATATTTTAGTTGGCTCAGTTTGTAATATTTTGGCGGAATAGCCTTTAGTCGTTTTATCCGCCGATGGACGTCATGCATCGTCCTTTATCGTAGGTCGCCTTTGCTTCTTTTTTGTCAAAACCACCCAATCCGCCTCTTTCCGCTTTTTTATTTGCAACACAATTTTGGATAAGTGGCCGAATATCTTTTCCGTCTCTGAAAGGAGTTAGTAAATCTATTTCGTTTTGTGAAAACAGGCAGTTCCTCATTTTTCCATCAGCGGTAAGGCGAATGCGGTTGCAATTTTGGCAGAAGGGCTCGGAGACAGTACTGATGACGGCAAATGTTCCTGCATAATTTTTTACCCTAAAACTTTTGGCTGTGCTTTGGAGGCTGTCTTCCAGTTTTTCAATTGGATAAATATTCTCAATTTTTTCGAGCATTTGATTGAAAGAAACTACACTTTCCCAATGCCAGTGGTTGCCGTCAAATGGCATAAATTCAATAAAGCGGACATGTACCGGAGAATTTCGAGTCCATTCTATAAAATCCAGTATTTCATGATCATTCATACCTTGTTTAATGACGGTATTTATTTTTATGTGAAAACCTTTGGCTAAACCCAGATTTATATTTTCAAAGACTTTGAAAAATTGATCATGTTTTGTAATTGTATTGAAATTTTCCGGCATTAACGAGTCCAAACTGATATTGAGAGATTTCATACCAATTTTTTCAAAAAGGGAGAAAAACCGATCAAGCAATACACCATTGGTAGTGATGGCCAATTCGACTGGAAGACGACTCAATGATTCAATGATTTCCGCAGCATTTTTTCTGACCAAAGGCTCACCACCGGTCAGGCGGATCTTTTGGATCCCAAAATCTCTGACAAATAACTCCGCGAATTTGACAATCTCCTGGTCAGAAAGCAATTCGTGATTTGGTAAATAAAATGGAATGTCTGGCATGCAATAAGAGCAGTTCAAATTGCACTTATCCGTCAATGAAATGCGCAAATAATCATGTGTCCTGTTGTACCCGTCAGTCAATTGGTTGAGCATAAGTTTTGGATATCAGTGTTGTTTTCAATTGCGTTAAAAATAAAGCTTTGATTTTTATACAAGGGTGATGAAAATCAATGCTTAAAATGACAAAAATCATCTTTAAATGGCCGGAACTAATTTACATCAGATGGCCTTAGTCGAAGCAATGAATCATATAATCGATTTCTGTTTAACATTTAACAATTCAAACATCAATAAATTGGTATTTTGTAGGATTAAATGTTGAACTTCTTGAATTCATTCAATTTGTGTTTTCAAGGAATTTTATAAAACCCCACATTAATGATGAAAAGAATACCCACTTTATTTGTATTACTGAATTGCCTAAGCATTGGATTGATTGCCCAATCAACAAATATTCGCGTTTTTGAAATCTTCCAGGAAAAATGCATCAGCTGCCACGGCCACAATTCACCGGAGAGTGGATTGGATCTCGAAGGTGCTGGAATCACCCTGGAAGCTCAGGCATCATATGTTCGTGATAATATTTTAAATGTGACACCGAATAATAGTTATGCAGCAGGAAAAGGTTATAAATATATCTACCCGGGGCGAACAGACCTTAGCTATTTGTTTAGAAAAATTAGCAATAATCTGGAGCAAACCATTCATCTTGAGCCTGAAGAAGGAGCGGTTCAGCCGCCAGATACTGAACCTCAACTAACCGATGAAGAAAAGGAATTGATAAGACAATGGGTACTTTATGGAGCACCGGCTTCCGGAGAAGTTATTGATGAGCAAATCATTGACGATTATTATAATGTGAATGGACTTGCCAGTTTTCCTAACGGGCCTCCTGATCCGCCAGCCCAAAATGAAGGATTTCAAATCAAAATGGGACCATTTTATCTAAAGCCTGCAGGGCAGCCTGGCGATGAGTTGGAATATTTTCAAAAATACGAACTTGATTTACCGGCTGACGTTGATGTGACGAGATTGGATATCAAGATTTCCTCATCTTCTCACCATTTTATACTTTATGATTTTGATCATCCTGCTTATGCCCAAAACCTTCCTCCGGGCTTGAGGTTAAATGCTTTTCACAATGGCATTGGATTAGTTGCTGCTGTGCAGGAGGCTACTGATTTGAAGTTGCCCCAGGGTACTGCATTCATTTGGGAAAATGACTTGGTTTTGGACCTGAATTCTCATTACATCAATTATTCGGCGACCAATACTTACCAGGCGGAAGTTTATGTTAATATTTATACACAACCGAGTGGTACTGCCGCTCAGGAAATGAAAACCGATCTCATTGTTAAAGATGACATTTATATTAATAATGATGGAGATGAAGATGTCGAAGTCCAAATTGTCAACTATAATCTTGGAGAAGCATTTGTCTGGGGAATCATGGGACATACCCATCAATGGGGGACAGGGTATAAGGTTTATTTGAGGGAAAATTTTGTTCAAAGTGATTTAATTTATGATGCGTCCTGTCCTTTTGGAATACCCGGATGTGTTGCGCCATATTTTGATTATCAGCATATTCCGATGCGGTATTTTGAGCCGTTTATACCAATCACATTTAATAACCAAAATGGGATCATTCACGAAGCAACTTATGAAAACAATGGTCCTTCACCGGTTTGGTTTGGACCAACTTCGGATGATGAAATGATGGTCATGGTGCTGATGTACACGGAGGATACCACTGGAGTTGTTTTCGATGATACTACCATCATTGAAGAGATCGACAATCCCTTGGATGAAGTTGCAGTTTTTCCAAATCCCGCGCAAAATGAGTTGACATTTGCGCTACCGCTAGATGCCGGAGAAATTCGAATTCGTATTTTTGATGCACTTGGACGAGAGGTGGAGCATGTGGAGAATAATTTTGGTAATATTATTAAAGTACAACGAGGAGCCTTAAATGATGGGATTTACTTGTATCGTGTCGAAGATAATCATGGTAATTTTAAAACGGGAAAAATTCTGTTTGAATAGGTTCAATTTATTAGGTGAACATAAAAAGGAAAGTCATTATGTTGAATTGACTTTCCTTTTTTAATATTAGTTTTTATGTATAAAACCTTAAAAAATAGTGTAAAAGCAATACTCCCAAAAGGTTTTTTGTTTCAGGCAGAAGAGATTTTGAGATGGCCTGTCGGACTATTTTATAGTGGGAAAAAACATCAATGTGCAGTTTGCAACAAAAGGCTCTCTGAATTTATAACTTTGGAAAACGATGAAACCATTTGTCCTTTTTGTGGGAGTCTGCCCAGAACGAGAAGGCTTTGGAAACTGCTGTTTGAAAAATTGAAAATAAAAGGCAATATTTTACATTTTTCACCCTCGCGGAGTCTTCATCGTCGGCTGAAAAATATTGAAACAATAGATTATACCAGCACAGATTTTGAAAATGAGTTTTTAGCAGACGCAAAATATGATATTACAAAGATTGATACAAAAAGCAATCAATTTGACTTTATCATTTGTTATCACATTTTGGAACATATCGAAAATGATACACAAGCCATGAATGAGATGTTCAGGGTTTTAAAACCTGGCGGAACTGCAATCATCCAGACTCCATTTAAAGAAGGGGATATTTATGAAAATGAAAACATAAAAAGCCCTGAAGAACGAAAAATTCACTTTCACCAGGAAGATCATGTCAGGATATATTCAGTTGAGGGTTTAGAAGGGCGTTTACAAAAAGCAGGATTCCAGATTGTAGTGAACACATTTGAAGGAGA
>JANQFJ010000293.1 GCA_028277915.1 Saprospiraceae bacterium | reverse complement strand
GACCAGAGGCAAAAAGTTTGGAGAAACCATTTTTTCCGGAGAGACATAAAGCAGCTTTATTTTTCCGTAATAAACGTCGTCTTCGATTTCTTTTTGCTCTCTGAAGGTTAGGCTACTGTTTAAAAAAACCGCATTGATGCCACTGGCTTTTAGACTTTCTACCTGATCTTTCATTAGTGAGATCAGTGGAGAAATTACGACACATAGTCCTTCCAAAGTTACAGCAGGTATTTGATAGCAAATGGATTTTCCACCACCTGTCGGCATAAGGACCAGCGCATCTTTTTTATCATAAATGGCCTCAATGATTTCCTGCTGCATTGGTCGGAAGGAATCGTAACCAAAATATTTTTTCAGTGCATCTTTTGCCGTCAGAACCTCCATTTTCTTTTTTTGGAAAGATAGTGTTTTTTACAAACTTAGTTTTGTGTCAAAAAGAAAAACTCTTCTGACTCGGAAGCCAAAAGAGTTTAATTTATTTTAAAACAGGTTTTATTTTTTCAATATGGAAATTTAATCCACCAAATGCTTTTCGATATAGTCTCCGTTGTTTTCCAATCGCATCTCTGTGACATCTTCGAACGCCAGGTACAAGGCGCAAGCGGAGGCAGGTAATGTGTACAATAACCCAACTCCGAAGCACAAGGCTCCGGCAATATTTATCAAGCCTAATAGCATTCCGAATCCGACCAAGTTCCAGAAATCGTGTTTGATGATCTGCCTGCTGGTTTCCATACTTTCCCAAGCTTTTTTCTTAGCAAATACGATCAGATGAGGTGCCCACATGAAGCTTATTGCGAGATAAATTATTACAAGAAACGCAACAAATCCCATCAATAATGCGAGTACTACGACCATATCATCGTCAAAACCAACGGCCAACATCGAAACACTGAAAATTCCAATTGGCACCGCCAATGCTGCAAATATTAAAACCATCAGAATCGAATAAACGACTAATTGACCGAAGTAATCAAACCCCTTGAAAAAATCACCAAATTCCAGTTCATAGCCTTTATTGATTTTGTTGGCTGCCAAAAATAATCCTGCGCTAAGCGGAGCACTAACTGCGAGAGAACCAAAAGGAACCATTCCTGCAAAACCGTTGATAATAAACATTATCATGGTGAATCCTATAAAAAGCCCAAGGTTGTCTTTTACCATTTGGAATCCTCCTGAAATATAGTCTGACACCCGAAGAGAATATCCATTTTCAATTAAGTCATCGATTTTATTTTGGCTTACAATTTCCATTTTTCTTTTTTATGCTGTTTAAAAATGATTACGTCTTCAAATTGCGGAAGTTACTCCGAGGAATCAAATTTTATCGATGAGTGACCTTGCAAATTATCTGAACATTAGTTTTTGTCAGATTTTAATTGAATTGACTTTTTTAGTTGAAAATCAATTAACGTCTTTATGTGATTCAAGTTACTGAGTGAGAATTTTAAAAAAATTAAAATTGCATGAAATTAAAAGTAAATCGATGAAATATATATTTTTTATTTTAACATTCCTTACTCTTCAAGTTAATTTATTGAGCCAAAACTCATTTGATTATTCATTAGAATTAGAACCCGTAAATATTCCTGATTTACCGGGACTCCATTCCTATGCTTTTGCACAACACAATGGAAAATGGTTAATCATAGGCGGACGCAAAGATGGGATTCATGCAAGACAGCCGTTCAATGCCTTTCCTTTTTCACAAAATAACACTGACATTTATGTTGTAGATGTAAATACGAAAGAGTTTTGGACAAGTTCTACCACAGGATTAGCCACAAACCTGAAGGAGCAACTGCAATCAACAAACATGAATTTTTATCAAGAAGCAGATACGCTTTATATCATAGGTGGATATGCTTTTTCACCTTCTTTGGATGATCACATTACTTTTCCTAACCTAATTTCGATCCAGGTCTCAACGCTAATTGAGGATATTATAAACGGAAATTCTGTCTCTTCAAATTTTAAACAGATATCAGACGATATTTTTGCAGTTACAGGTGGACAACTAGAAAAAATTGGAGATATATTTTACTTGGTTGGAGGGCATCGATTTGATGGAAGATATAATCCAATGGATCATCCAACCTTTATACAAACGTACACGAATCAAATCAGAAAATTCAGAATTGACAATAGTGGTTCTCAATTGTCTTATTCAAATTATTCTGCAATTACAGATCCAATACATTTAAGAAGAAGAGATTATAACTTATTACCTCAAATTTTTCCGGATGGCTCTGAAGGATTGACAATTTCATCAGGTGTTTTCCAAATAAATGGAGATTTGCCATTTTTGTATCCGGTTGATATAACTGAAACAGGATATAATCCTATCACTTCCTTCAACCAATATTTAAGCAATTACCACAGTGCCAAAGTTTGTCTTTTTGATAGCGTATCTAATGAAATGCATTCGATATTTTTTGGAGGAATGAGTCAATATTATTACCAAAATGGAATCCTTCTTCAGGACGATTTAGTACCTTTTGTAAAAACGATAAGCCGATTAACCAGATTTGCTGATGGAACTTTACAGGAATTTCAATTGCCTATCGAGATGCCTGGATTGAAAGGTTCAAGTGCAGAATTTATTATCAATCGGGATCTTCCTCATTATGATTCCGATATCATAAAACTGCATGGTTTTACTCAAGACACCATATTGATTGGACATATTTATGGAGGCATTTTAAGCCCTTCTTCAAATCCGTTTAGCTTTAATCAAACTTTCACGACTTCTGCTGACAATACGATTTATAGCGTGAAAATCATCAAGAATCCAATAACGGATGTCCAGAAAATTGATGGAGTAAATCCTTATAAATTGAGTGTTTATCCCAATCCGACCGATAATGAAATTACACTGGAATTTAGTAGAGAAGCGTCCTCAATTGACTATTTTTTTATAACAACCCTTAACGGGGAGATTGTGGATGAGGGAAAACTCCTTTCGCAGCGAACAGGTTCGAATAAATTTATTCTTGATACTGATCATATCCTTCCTCAGTCATTATTCGTAACGGTAATCATCGATAATAAATATTATTTAACTGAAAAAGTTTTAAAAAAATGGCCTTAGGTCATTTAGTTTTAGTTGCAAGAAAGTGCATTCGGTTTTAATGAAAGAAAATTAAAAATTAGCAACTTATTACTGGATAATCCAAAAGCTTCCCTATTGAACTGTTACCTCAATTGCTTGAAAAGCATTTGTGCAGTAATTATTTTGAATTTTTTAGTTAATTTGTAGATTTTGCGAAAATTCGCATTTGATATTTCATTTCAAGATAATATTTACAGATATGTTTCAATCAAAAATAGCCGGAATTGGATTTTATGTTCCAGAAAAAGTAGTGACCAACGATGACCTGACCAAAATGATGGATACTTCTGACGAATGGATCCAAGAACGAACGGGGATCAAAGAGCGTCGTTATGGTCAAAAGCACAAAGAGACTACAGCCACAATGGGTGCTGAAGCTGCCAAAATTGCTGTAAAGCGAGCAGGTATAACTTTGGATGATGTTGATTTCATCATTTTTGCCACGCTAAGTCCGGACTATTTTTTTCCTGGTTGTGGAGTATTGATGCAGCGAATTTTAGGGATAAATGGAATCGGTGCTTTGGACATCAGGAATCAATGCAGCGGCTTTGTTTATGGGTTGTCTATAGCTGATCAATTTGTAAAAACCGGCATGTATAAAAATGTACTTTTGGTGGGATCTGAGTTTCATTCTGCGGGACTTGATTTTTCTACAAAAGGTCGAAATGTAACCGTGATTTTTGGAGATGGCGCTGGTGCGGCGATTATTCAACCCACCAAAGAAGAAGGAAAAGGGATTTTATCCACCCATCTTCATGCTGATGGAGAGCATGCTGAAAAACTGGCTTATATCAACCCTGGTTGTCACACAGGAGTCCATTTGGGAAAAGAACAATTTGGTTATCCGGAAGATGAATATGGAGGAGCATTTCTAACTGAAAAAATGTTTAAAGAACAGGATATTTTTCCAAATATGGATGGTCAGTTTGTGTTCAAATTTGCAGTAACCAAGTTCCCTGAAGTGATTGGCGAAGCCTTACAAAAAAATGGGTATAAACCCGAAGATATTGACCTTTTGGTACCACATCAGGCCAATCTTCGCATTAGTCAGTTTGTTCAACGGCGTTTGAGATTACGCGATGATCAGGTTTGGAACAATATTCAAAAATACGGAAATACCACAGCTGCTTCGATCCCGATTGCGCTTTGTGAAGCATGGGAAGCCGGAAAAGTCAAAGATGGCGATTTGATTTGCCTTGCTGCCTTCGGCAGTGGTTTTACGTGGGCTTCCGCACTCATTCGCTGGTAAAAAATATTTTTACAGTTTACCAGTTTTTGTATGTCAAAAATTCTAATCGGTATCGGGGAGTGATTCATTATTGAAAAATTGATGGATTCTTCACTCTTTCAAATGTCGCGTTAGTCTTGAAAATGGCAGTTTTCACGAAGTCATTTGCAATATGCATCAGAATATTAGTAAATTATAAGCTTAAAGCTAAGCTTTGAGCAATAATGACCAGGTTTAAATATTCTTATCGTCTCAAATTGTACTTTCCTATCACAGGGTTTATTCTGTTTTGCTTTTTAAACATTCAGGCTCAACCCCAACGACTCACCGCCAATCACTGGTATTTTGGCAATCATTATGGAATGGATTTTACCAACGGTGTTCCGATTGTTGATTATTCTTCCTCTATTTTTACTTATGAAGCGAGCAGTACTATATCGGACAAAGAAGGCAATTTGTTGTTTTATACAAATGGTGGAGGAAGAGTCGATGGTTCGGTAAAAGGCGGCATTTGGAACCGCAACCATACATTGATGGACGGAGGAGATTTGGGATATTTCCTCGGAGGAGGGTACAGCGCAGCTCAAGGGGCTTTGAGTATTAAAAAGCCAGGAAGTTTGGATCGCTATTATTTGTTCACCGTAGATGAATTGGAAACTTTAAATATACCAAATAATCCATTTCCTCAGGGAAAAGGCTTGTCTGTTTTTGAAATCGATATGAGTGCTAATGGTGGATTGGGAAAAGTAACCACTTCTAATGAAAAGCTACTAACACCATGTTTTGAATATCTTGCCGGAACCATTCACGGCAACTGTGAAGATTATTGGATCTTAACTCGAAGTGGTTACCAGTTTTTAGATGAAGATGTTTTTGTAGTGGATACTTTTTACCTTTTCCAGGTCACAGAAAATGGAATTTCTGATCCTGTAAAAACCTCAATTCCCGAAGAATGTGCTGAAGAATCTATTGGACTAATTCGATTTTCTCCGGATGGACGATATTTTCTTTGTGGTGGTTTTTTATATGATTTTAATAAAGATACAGGTGAAATCGGCGATGGTGTTAATTTGCAAAATCTGATCGGAATTGATCCGTATTATCCATTGTGTTTTTCTTCGAACGGTCGATTTCTGTATTATTTCAGAATTTATAATGCCTTTCCTGATCCAATGGAGGAGGATGAAATCATGATTCAGGCGGTTCAATTTGACCTTTGGGCGCCAAATATATCTTTATCTGCTATTGTATTGGAAGAAATTGAGTTGCCAGCATTTGGAATAGTAGGTTCGCCTCAACTTGCTCCTGACGGCAAATTGTATGTTCCAGTGCATTATGGTGTGACGCATGGCCCGACCAGGGTATTTGTGGTCAATGAGCCAAATGTAAAGGGAATTGATGCTGGTTTTGAAGGACCTGTTATCACCCTTTCACATAATGAAAATCAAATATTCCTGCGCTTTGGCAACTGGACGGATAATATTTTTTATGTAGATACCAGCGAGGTGATTGATTTTAGTATTGGAGATGACGTTGAATTAATTTGTGATGAATTCGATGAATTATTACTTGAAGGGCCTACGGGAATGGATTGTTATTTGTGGTCTGATGGTTCAACTACCTCTTCGGTTTTAGTAGATAAGGAAGGTGATTATTGGGTGGAGGTCGTAAAAGGTTGTGCGTTTGGCAGCGATACGATTAGTGTATCCCTGACCAACGATATTTTTACAATTAATTTAGGGAATGATACATCTCTTTGCGAAGGAGAAAGTTTACAATTAACACCGTATTCCAATCCTTTTGCCTCCTATCTTTGGCAAGACGGATCTTCTTTGCCATATTTTGAAGTAAATGACTCCGGAACTTATTTTGTCTATGTTAATGTAGGAGCGTGTTTTGACAGTGATACCATAAATGTTAGTTTAAATCCTATGCCGGAATTGGATTTGGGAAATGATACTACTATTTGCCTTGATGATAAAATAGTTTTAAATGCTGCGATTGATTCGATTGAAATTCAGCATTTTCAATGGCAGGATGGTAGCTCAATGCCCGAGTTTATTGTGACTGAACCTGGAATGTACAGCGTAGCCATTACCAATGAATGCGGGACGTTTGAAGATAAAATTTTTATTGATTTTGAAGATTGTAAGCATTGCCCGATTTATATTCCCAATACTTTTTCGCCGAATCACGATGGAGTGAACGATGATTTCCAAATTTTTTCATCTTGTGAGTTTGATTATTTTAATTTTAAAATATTTAGTCGTTGGGGAGCCTTGCTTTTCGAAGGAAATTCTGTTGAAGACACCTGGAATGGTACTTTTAATGATGATGAAAATGACATTGGGGTTTATGTCTTTCTCGTTCAATACGAGTTTGTCAACGAAAGAGGGGAGCGAATCAGCGGAATGAAAAGTGGTGATGTGACGATTCTTAGGTAAAAAAAGGAGGACCAAGTAGAAAAAAAACTGCACATCTTCATTCCAGCGACGATTGCAACATATAATTACAAGTAAGCTTTATCACAGACGCAGCTGGATTTTTCAATTTGTAATACACATCTTTCGGTTCTACAGCCAAATAGAAGAACCATTAAAATGGTTTTAAATGTATATCTTTATAAAAGTATAAGGTGCAATTGTATAGTTATACAAAAAAACAAGAGATCTCCATTTGCAATATGGGAGGAACATCAACTTGCCAAAAATAATACCCGCTCATGGTCTATCAATATTCAAGAGGGATCACCTTAGCCCAAAGATTATTTCTTTTTTTTATTTTTTTCCCTTTATGCTGTCAAGCCCAATTAACCTCAAAGGACTCCATTAGTATTGATTCAATTAAACAGGTCATTAAAACTACCACTAATGACACTATAAAGATCAAATCCTTGTTTGCATTGAACCATTTTATTTACCGTTCTGACCTGGAACAAAGTATTAAATTGCTTGAGGAAATAATTAGCCAAAGTGAAAAAATTGTAAATAAGAAAGCGTTGTTAAATAAAGATAAAGAAGTAGCATACTTTAAAAAAGCGATTGGAATATGTTATTTGACTATTGGAAAAATTTATCAAAAGAAGAACGACTATGCCAAAGCCTTGCAAAGCTACCTTCAGTGCTTTCCAATATATGAAAACATTGGGGATTTAGAAGGATTAGCAAATGTTGAACTCAACATTGGACGTATCTATTCTGAAGAAAAAGAATACTTAAAAGCAATAAAATACTATAATCAAAGCAGGAAGAAATATGAAGAAATAAGGGATACAGCTAAGGTCGCTTATTGTTTTATGCACTTAGGTGGTGCATATGAAGTTCTAAAGGAATATGATAAAGCTATTAGCAATCATAAACAAGCCCTGCAATTGACAAAAGAAATAGGGGATAATTGGAATGTTGGGAATATTCTACTTAACCTGGCGGTTGTTTATGACAACTTCGGTGAGTATAATAGAGCTCTAGAATATCTATATCAAGCTTTGGAAATATTTGAACAGCTTGGTCATCGATCAGCATTAGTTTTATCAGCTATCAGTGAATGTTTAGGTAAACTCGGAAGATATGATGAAGGAATCAGATATGGAAAAGAATCATTAAAAATAGGCAATGAAAAGGAGAGCTATGATGTAATATTCAGAGCGTCCTGGAGTCTTTATCTCAACTATAAAGAAATTGGGCGTATGGGGCCTGCTCTCAAAATGTATGAAACGTATATTGCCGCTCTTGACAGTCTGGAGAATTTGGAAAACAAAAAAGCAGCAATCTTATTTGAATCAGAGCGAAAAGCTTTGGCTGATAGTATCTTGAATGCTGAAATGCAAAAGGTAAAAGATGCTCAGTTGGCTGCCCAAAAGGCGCAGAACGAAAAGCAACAACAACGATCCTGGTTCTTATTTTTTGGACTGTTGGGTGCTGTAGTTTTCGGGATATTTCTTTTTAAACAAAAAAAGAAAGTAGAAGTCGAGAAAAAAAGAAGTGAGAATTTATTACTTAATATCCTGCCGGCCGAAATTGCACAAGAACTAAAAATTAAAGGAAAAGCTGACGCAAGAGGTTTTGACCTGGTCTCTATGCTTTTTACTGATTTTAAGGGATTTACCCAAGCTTCAGAAAAAATGTCCGCTAGAGAACTTATTGAAGAAATTAATGAATGTTTTAAGGCTTTTGACCACATTTGCGAAACCTACGGCATTGAAAAAATAAAGACTATTGGAGATGCCTATATGGCTGCAGGAGGAATACCTGTACCTTCAGACACATCAGTAAAAAATACCGTTTTAGCAGGTTTAGAGATGCAAGCATTTATAAGCCAAAGAATTCAAGAGAAAATTGCTAAAAATGAAATATATTTTGAAATGCGCTTGGGTATTCATACTGGACCAGTAGTAGCAGGAATTGTTGGTGTTAAGAAATTTCAATATGATATTTGGGGAGATACAGTTAATACTGCTTCCAGAATGGAAAGTAGCGGTGGCATTGGCAAAGTGAATATTTCTGAAGACACTTACAATCTTATTAAAGATGACGATGAATTCACATTTGAATCCCGAGGAAAAATTGAAGTCAAAGGGAAAGGAGAAATCGAAATGTTTTTTGTAACAAATGCCTAAAAGAATAGGTGAAAACTAACTAAGTAAAATTAATAAACTTTCATAGGCAGATGTTCAAAACTATTTACATTTGGACGGCTTGGTTTTAAAGTTAAGAGGGGTATCTCGCTGGTGATTCTTTCTTTATTAAGGATTATCATTATAGTTTTTAACTAATCTTATTTAATTTGGGTAGCTTTAGGTACTAAAATACAATGTATGCAAACACCAGAAATAACAAGAGACAGCTTGCACCGATTTACTGTAAATGATATTAAAGGGAATCCCGTTGATCTTTCGATTTATAAAAACAAAGTCCTGTTGATCATTAATACGGCATCAAAATGCGGATTTACGCCACAATTGGATGACATGGAAAAACTTTACAAGGATTTTAAAGATAAAGACTTTGAAATTCTGGCTTTTCCATCGAACGATTTTGGAGGACAGGAACCATTGGAAGGGGAAAGCATTCAACAGTTTTGCCAGTTGAATTACAATGCCAGTTATCCCATTTTTGAAAAAACGCATGTCAAAGGCAGCAAAGTCAGCAAGCTTTTTCAATTCCTTTCCAGAAAAAGATTGAATGGCAGGTTTAATTCCATTCCAAAATGGAATTTTCATAAATACCTGGTCGATAAAAATGGCAGGCTGGTTAACTATTATTTTACAATAACTAACCCAAACGGAAATAAAATCCGAAATGCAATCACGAGATTATTGCAACAATAAGTGGAGAAATTGATTTATGAAACTTGATATCCTTGCAATTGGGGTTCATCCTGATGATATTGAACTGAGTTGCAGCGGCACTTTATTGAAAGCCATTGCCGAGGGCAAAAAAGTTGGATTGTTAGACTTAACTAAAGGGGAACTTGGTACTCGTGGTAATGCTGAAATTCGTGCTCAGGAAGCCGCAAATGCTGCCAAACTGATGGGAGCCCTTGTTCGGGAAAACACTGAAATGGATGATGGATTTTTCAGACATACCCGTAAAAACATCATGAAGATCGTCCGCGTCATCCGAAAATATCAGCCCAAAATTGTTCTTGCTAATGCGCTGGAAGATCGCCATCCAGATCATGCCAGAGCTGCAAAACTAAGCTCTGACGCCTGTTTTACGGCAGGACTTGCAAAAGTGGAATCCATTGATAAACATGGAAATATTCAGAAAAGGTGGCGTCCTGAAGCTGTCTATCATTACATCCAGGATTATCACCTGACACCGGATTTTGTCATTGACATTACGCCATATATTGACCGTAAGATGGAACTCATAATGACCTTTAAATCACAATTTTTTGATCCCGACTCAAAAGAATTGGACTCTCCGATTTCAAGTATAAACTTTCTGGAAAGTATCAAAGCAAAAAATCGCGTTTTTGGACGCCCGGCAGGCGTTGATTTCGCAGAAGGCTTCAATGTGGAGCGAGCACCAGGAGTGAAGGATTTATTTGATTTGTTTTAAACGTTTGGGTAAAATGGAAATGCAGCGTTGGCAGAAAATGTTTTTTCAGTTTGGAGTATTTGGTGCGATCCAGTTTTTGGTTTTGACAATTCTTGCGATGTTGATTTATCCGGGAGGAACGATCCATCATCCTGAGTATGTGGAATACGATTTTTTGTACAACTATTTTAGTGATTTGGGAAGGACTTTCACCTTTGATGGATCTTCCAATTGGTTGTGCCATATTATTTTCAGGATTACACTTACTGTTTCTGGAATTTGTCTGATTGCCTTTTTTATAGCATTGCCGAGTCTTTTTCGTTCCAGTGGTTCCAAAGTTTTGATCCTCATTGCTTCATTTTTTGGGGTATTGTCGGGAGCCTGTTACATCGGAATCGCAAACGTGCCCTGGAATTTGGATTTGGGCTTGCATCGGTCGTGGGTTTATAACGGGTTTGTATCCTTTTTGTTGATGACCTTGTTCTACAGCGCTGCAATTTTAACGGAAAAGGATTACCCAAATCGATATGCCAAAGCATTTGGCGTTTTTGGAATTATCCTTTTTATTCAAATCGTCATAATGATTTTTGGACCAAGAGCGTATCGCTCAAATACAGGATTACTGATTCAGGCCGTCGCACAAAAAATCGTTGTTTACTCAGAGATTATTGTTATGCTTTTCCAGGCTTACGGAGCGCTAAGTGTCATGAAATTACAAACTAATAGTCAAAATTTTTTCGAAAATGACTCATGAGGAAGCGGTTGGTTTTTTAAAAAAAGGATTCAAATCCAAACCTGGCGTTTGGCTGGATCTGGGAGCAGGCGATGGCGTTTTTTCGAAAGCAATGGCAGAAATATTACCTCCTGAAAGCACAATTTATGCGATCGACAAAGACCGTAGTGTTATAAATGTTTCAAGCTCGATCAATGAAATAATTGCGATACAGGCTGATTTTGAAAACCTTCCGGAACTACCGCTTTTTGACGGCATCCTGATGGCAAATACATTACATTATGTTGAGAAGCCAATCTCTTTTCTTGTTAATTTATTGAAATCACTGAGGCCAAATGGAGCTTTCATTTTAATAGAATATGATATGGAAAGCAGCAATCCCTGGGTTCCGTACCCAGTACCATTTCTGAAATGGAAAGAGATTGCAATTAAAGTTGGTTTGACAGTGCCAAAAATTTTTAACAAAAGAATTTCTCGCTACAGAAGAGGTACGATTTATGCTGCGATCAATTTTCGAATTGATTAAAGGCATGTTGCTTTTAATTTTCTCTTTTGGAATTCGAATTCATGATTATCGATTTCTTTTACTTCAACATTTGTAGCGATACCAAACATGGTGAAATTTTTAAAAATATGTTCAACTTTTAAAATGACTCCTCCTTTTGCTTTTTCTTTGTAAAACTTCCAATTGTAAGCAAGGTGCTTGTCATAATTGTGAGGAGCGGCTTTGAATTTTGTACTGAAATAAAACCGTTGGGTGGCGTATTTCGAATCAAATTCCAGGATTTTTACTTCGTGTCCAAGGATCTTTTCATCAGTCTCAAGGATCTCATATCTCAAAATAGAATCTTTTTGAATTTTATAATCCTCGCAATCGATTGAATCTTCAGCAGATAAGTCATAAGCAATGCCTTCAGCATTGTTGTAAATGTAGGTTTCGGTTTTATGATTTGCCACAAAAACACTTTTGTACATGGAATCTTTGTAGATCATCATCCCTTTGTAGGGGCGCTGGGCTTTTAAGGTATCGACATTCAGGGCGTCGCTTTGATAGGTATAAGCGTATTCGATCAGACCTTCGAAAAAAGTTTCTTCAGGATGCTGTTTTTCAGAATTACATGCAAAATTTAAAATTATGAGGAATTGAAATAGAATATTTAATTTCATAACAACAATTTTTGGGTGATTTTAAAATTAATAAATTTTCGAAACGTTTGTAAAAGAACATTTCAAAGGATTTTCCGTTTCTCAACTAATACCTCTATCTATTTAAATTGCTTTTAAAAATCAGATACAAAGCATTCTAAAATCACGTATATTTGCGGCCGTATGAAGAATATTAGAAATTTTTGTGTTATAGCGCATATTGATCACGGAAAAAGCACGCTCTCAGATCGTTTGCTCGAATTCACCAAAACGATTTCGGAAAGAGAAATGAAAGATCAGGCGCTGGATGATATGGATCTGGAACGCGAACGAGGGATTACCATAAAAAGTCACGCTATCCAGATGTATTATCAACATATAGATGGCGAAACTTATACTTTTAACCTCATCGATACGCCCGGTCACGTTGATTTTTCCTACGAAGTTTCAAGGTCGATCGCAGCTTGTGAAGGTGCCTTGCTTCTTGTAGATGCTTCTCAAGGGATCCAGGCGCAGACCATTTCGAATCTTTATTTGGCTATTGACAATGATCTGGAGATCATTCCGGTTTTGAACAAAGTGGATATGGAAAGTGCGATGGTTGAAGAAGTATCTGACCAGGTGATCGATTTGATTGGTTGTTCGAAAGAGGAAATTGTCCTTGCGAGTGGGAAAACAGGGATTGGGATTGAGGATATTATGACTGCAATTGTAGAACGTATTCCAGCTCCTGAAGGTGATCCGGAGGCACCGCTTCAAGCTTTGATTTTTGATTCCGTTTTTAATTCTTATCGGGGTGTGATCGCCTATTTCAGGATTTTAAACGGTACCATGAAAAAGGGGGATAAAATCCATTTTGTTAATACGGATAATGATTACACCGCTGACGAAATTGGCATTTTACAACTCAACCAGGTTCCCAAAAAAGTACTGAGCGCCGGCAATGTGGGTTATGTGATCACGGGTATTAAAATATCAAAGGAGATCAAAGTCGGTGATACGATCACGCATACGGAACGGCCATGCCCTGAAGCTATTCAAGGCTTCGAGGATGTAAAACCTATGGTTTTTGCAGGAATATTCCCCATTGACAATGAAGACTTTGAAGATCTCCGTGATAGTCTCGAAAAATTGCAGTTGAACGATGCTTCTTTGGTTTTTGAACCGGAATCTTCTGTTGCATTGGGATTTGGGTTCCGTTGTGGTTTTTTGGGCATGTTGCACCTCGAAATCATCCAGGAACGGCTCTCCCGGGAGTTTGATATGGAGGTGATCACGACGATTCCGAATGTGACTTACTTCGCCAAAACAAAGAAAAAAGGCAGTGAGAAATTTATGGTGAAAACGCCGGTGGATATGCCTGATCCGGCGATTTTGGAATTTGTGGAAGAGCCTTTCATTATTGCGCAGATTATCACAAAACCGGATTATATCGGCCAGATCATGAAACTGGCAATGGACAAACGTGGTACATTGACCAAACAAATTTATCT
>JANQFJ010000283.1 GCA_028277915.1 Saprospiraceae bacterium | reverse complement strand
AACTGCTTTTGGCAAGTAATAAAACAACGGCGTCAAAAATAAAAGAATCAACGCAATAATCGAAGCGCTTATGATCGAAGATATTCCCGTTTTTGCGCCAGCTTCATCATTAATTGCAGACCGTGTAAAACTACCGGTTGTTGGAAATGCCTGAAAAAATGCTCCGCCAATTTTTGCCAGTCCCAGAGCGATCAATTCTTGATTTGGCCTAACCCTGTAATCTTTGTGCCTTGATTCAATCGTCTTGGCAATAGCCAGCGATTCTATAAAACTGATCAGACAAATGGTCAAAGCAAGTGGCATTAAATCCAGAATCTGTTGAAAAGTCAGTTTTGGAAAAACAAACCCTGGTAATCCTCTAGGCACTTCCCCTACTGTGGCAACCCCCTGAGCATCCAAACCAAATCCCCAAACTATGACAGTTCCAATGATTACAGCGATCAAAGCAACGGGCATCCTTTTTTTGATTTGTTTTAAAAACAGCATTAAAAAGATACTTCCTGCTCCAATTGCCAGCGTTATAAAATTTACATCCTGAAGGTGTAAAAATGCATCAGTAATAATCTCATGAATTTTGTTACTTCGTGGAATATCTATCCCCAGCAAATTCCTCAACTGACTAAACCCTATGATAAATGCTGCAGCGGAAGTAAATCCGGCAATAACCGGATGTGACAGAAAATTGATCAAAAACCCCAAACGAAATGCTCCTAACAGAACCTGGATAATTCCGGCTATCAAAGCTGTTGTAATAGCCAGGGTGACGAACAATTCTGTTTTGGGCTCTGCAAATCGACTAACGCCTGCAAGGATCAGCAATGAAACAAGCGCTACCGGACCTACCGAAAGTTGCCGTGAAGAACCAAAAAAGGCATACAAAAGCAACGGAACAATTCCTGCATACAGTCCATAAATTGGTGGCAATCCGGCCAGCAAGGCATAGGCCATACCTTGCGGAATGAGCATTATTGCTACAGTCAAGCCTGCAACTAGATCTCCTTTGAAATCATTTCTGTTATAACCTGGCAACCACTCTGCAATCGGTAAAATCTGGCCTAATTTCATTAATCGTTGATGTAAATGTGGACTTCATTGTTTTACTTCCAACGAAGCCCACAGGTTTCATCATTTATCTAACTTTAAATTATTTTGCCTTAGCTTTTGAAGGACAAACATACTCTTTTGTCGGAATACTTGAGCTGGCAATATCGTCAAAAATACCGTGAATATTCACCAAATTTTCAAATCCTCTTGCTTTTAAAATTGAAGCTGCAACTGTTGACCGATAACCGCTTCTGCAATGCATAAAATAAGTCTGGTCTTTTTTAATCTGGCTCATATTGTCATTGATATAATCCAATGCGATGTTTTGCGATCCTGTTATATGCTCCGCTTCCCATTCTCCTGGTTTCCGAACGTCCATAACTTGAATTGCCGGATCAGCATTGTATTGTCTTTCAAACTCTGCCACATCTATCGTTTTGATGGAATCAATTTCACGATCTTCTTTTTTCCAACTTTCAAAACCTCCATCCAGATAGCCAATTGCATTGTCATAACCTACCCTTGCCAGTCTTTTTACTGTTTCAGCTTCTCGCCCTTCTGGCGCCACTATTAAAATCGGTTGCATCAGATCAGGAATTAAAGCCCCAACCCATGGTGCAAAACTTCCATCCAGACCAATAAAAATGGAATTTGGAATGTATCCTTTTACAAAATCCGCTTTATCACGCACATCTAAAATCAAAGCATCTGTTTCATTGGCTACCAATTCAAATTCGCGGGGAGAAAGTACTCTTGCTCCTCTTTCCATGACTTCGTCAATGCTTTGATAACCTGTTTTATTGAGCTTTGCATTTTTAGCAAAATATGCCGGTGGTGGCATCAACCCGTCAGTCACTTCCTTGATAAATTCTTCTTTGGTCATGTCCGCGCGAAGTGCATAATTCGTCAATTTCTGATTTCCTAAAGTACTCCAGGTTTCTGAGCTCATATTTTTACCACAAGCTGAACCCGCACCATGTGCCGGGTAAACGATAACATCATCCGGCAAAGTCATAATTTTAGTCCGTAAACTGTCGTAGAGCCATCCTGCTAAATCTTCTTTGGTTATACTCCCTTTTTTCTGGGCCAAATCAGGCCTTCCTACATCTCCAATAAAGAGTGTATCTCCAGAAAAAATCGCATGTTCTTTCCCGTTTTCATCAAGCAACAAAAAAGTTGTACTTTCCGGAGTATGTCCCGGTGTATGCAATATCCTGAAAGTTACATTTCCAAGCCTGAATTCTTCTCCATCTTTGGCAACGTATGCTTCATATTCAGTCTCAGCAGTGGGACCATAGATAATTTTAGCTCCTGTTTTTTTAGCCAAATCCACATGACCGGAGACAAAATCTGCATGAAAATGAGTTTCAAAGACATATTTAATTTTTACGTCATTTTCTTTTGCTTTTTGAACGTAAGGTTCAGTTTCTCTCAACGGGTCAATAATAGCTGCTTCGCCATTACTTTCAATATAATAGGCTCCCTGCGCCAGACAACCTGTATATAACTGTTCAATTTTCATAATTCAATAAAATTTACTTGATTGAGTATTTTATGTTTAACAATTGTGCGTTTCCTCCTCCGGATGAGGAAATATTTCGCTTTTATCCTCCCCCACTCTTTCAACGGGACAGGTTTAATTTTTTCTCTTTAACTTTTCAAAGTTTTTTTCATGTTCATAGTGATTGTCTAAATCAGATGTATTCTCGTTAATTTAAATCTTCATAAGTTTGATTTCACTGATTCACTATTTTCGTTTCATCAGTCTGTAAAGCATATTTTTTATAATCCGGATTTTCCTTTTTATAAAAATAATCAATTGCGTGTTGAATTCTAAAGAAAATTCGGTCTTCACCAATTGCAGAAGACAGTCCTGACCGGTAAATAATATCGCGAACAGGGCCTTTCAAACCAGCTATGTAAAATTGAATATTTTGACTCTTAAGACTAGCAATCAGCTCTTGCAATCCATGCAAACCACTACTATCAATGTGATTGATACTGTCCGCATCTAGTACAACCAATTTTAAAACATCACCCCTCTTTTGAGTTTCTCTTTCAATCGAATCTTTAAAAAAGTTAACATTTGCAAAATATAAACGAGCATCAAAACGGACAATTAACACTTCTTCACGCTGTTCCAAGTCATCAAAACGCTTAATATTTCGATAATCCGGTTTTCCAGGAATCTTTCCTAAAATTGCAATGTGCGGAGTGGTTGTCCTGTAAATTAACACTCCCATGGATAGCACCACACCAATCAAAATTCCTTCTTCAATGCCTAAAACCAAAGTGCCTATAAAAGTCGCTGCTAACATCCAAAAATCACTTCGATCGGACTTCCATAAATATTTTGCCTCTCTTATATCAATTAATCCGACCACGGCAACCATGATTACTGAAGCCAAAATTGCTTTTGGTAAATAATAGAACAAGGGTGTTAAAAACAATAAAGTCAAAACTATCAAAGCTGCGCTGATTATTGATGCCAAACCTGTTTTTGCGCCATTCTGATCATTCACAGCTGTTCTTGAAAAACCACCGGTTGTCGGAAAAGCCTGAAAAAGTGCTCCTCCAATGTTTGCTATCCCCAGACCAATTAGTTCCTGATTTGGTTCAACTTTATAATTGTTATGCTTTTTTTGAATTGCTTTTGCAACTGCTATGCTTTCCATAAATCCAATGAAAGAAATGGTCAAAGCTATCGGCAACAAAGCCTTCATATTTTCAAAATCAAACCCAGGAAAACTAAACGCCGGCAAACCTTGAGGCACATCTCCTACGATTTTGACTCCATTTTCATACAAACCAAATCCCCAAACTACCAGTACACCAAAAACCACGGCAAGCAAAGGTCCAGGAACTGGAAACTTTATCTTTTTTACAATCAAAATCATGGCAATCGCGAACACTCCGATTAGTAAAGTTGGTATATTAGTCACTGAAATATTTGTAATAGCATTTCCAATAATTTCATGGATGTGATTGCTTCGTGGAATATCAAAACCCAGCAGATGTTTCAATTGGCTGAAGCCAATAATTAATGCTGCTGCGGAGGTAAATCCCGAAATCACCGGATGGGAAAGAAAATTGACCAAAAACCCTAGTTTAAATACACCCATCAACAATTGGATCAAACCAACCATCAGAGCCAGTAAAATCGCCAAAACAATATACTGCTCCGTCCCCTGCGCTGCTATAGCCCCAACTCCTGCCGCAACGAGCAATGAAACCATGGCTACCGGCCCTACGGCCAACTGCCGAGAGGTTCCAAATATTGCATATAAAATCAGAGGAATAATGGAGGCATACATACCATAAATCGGAGGCAATCCTGCCAACATCGCATATGCCATACCTTGTGGAATGAGCATTAC
This sequence comes from Saprospiraceae bacterium, assembly GCA_028277915.1. Taxonomy (GTDB): domain Bacteria; phylum Bacteroidota; class Bacteroidia; order Chitinophagales; family Saprospiraceae; genus JAHDHW01. The sequence goes on along the minus strand of JANQFJ010000283.1, from coordinate 7,453 downwards.
TCCAACAGTCAATCCTGCTATCAGGTCTCCCTTAAAATATGCTTTCTTGTAGGAAGGCAACCAATTTAAAATAGGTATGTATGACTTTAGATTCATTTGTATCTAACTAAAACTGACGCAAGTTAAAACGATCTCTAAAATTAGTTGGTGACTATGGTCACAAAAGCTCAATTTGATTGCGACCAAGTCGTACTTCCTGTTGTTTTTCAAGTTGTTTCAATAACCGTGAAACAGCTTCCCTGGAAGCATTCAGATCAAAGGCGATTTCCTGGTGGGTGGTGTTTATAGTTTTGGAATGCAATGTTGCTGCTTTGTCGTGCAAATATTTCAATAACCTTTCGTCCATCTTTTTAAAAGCAATGCTATCGATCGTGTACATGAGCTCTTTCATCCGGTTGTCGTAAGACCGCATGACGAAATTTTTCCAGCTTTGGTATCTGCTCATCCATTCGTCTACATATTTAATAGGAATCCCTATGAGTTCGACTTCGTCTTCAGCGGTAGTTCGAATATCACTTTTTTTATTCATCATACAGCACGTAAATGACATAGCACAGGTTTCTCCGGGATTGAGATAGTAGAGAAATATTTCATTTCCATCTTCACTTTCACGAGATACTTTTATGCTCCCCTTGATGACCATCGGGACCAACCTGACATAACTTCCGTAATCCATGATCACCTCGCCTCCCCGAAAATGATATAACTTGCCTACACTGGCTATTTCTTCCTGTAATTTCACTTCTGCGATTTGAGGAAAATTTTTACGAACTAAATTGAGAATGTTTTGATCCATGTTTTTTTTAAAGGTTATGAGTTAAATGGTTATTGGTTAAGTGGTTAAGTGGTTAAGTGGTTAAGTGGTTAAGTGGTTAAAAGTTATTGGTTATTGGGTTGATTGATTTAGATGGAAGCAGCCGCCATTATTCACCTGCCGTCCTCCGTTCTCCCATCCTGCTTTTTTCATCGTCCTTCGTCCATCCTTCTTTTCTTTCACAAATTACACTGACAATTTTCCAGACAATCAATTATTTTTGAAACATCTTTTTCCTTTAAAGAATAGCGAATACTTTTTCCGTCTCTTTTAGCTTTCAAAATGCCTTTCAATCGCATCCTTTGCAGATGATGGGAAGTAAGTGATTGTTCTGACTCCATAATTTCGCAAATCTCCGAAACACTCAAATGCTCATGTCTTTTTAAAAGATAGACAATTCCCAAACGCAGTGGATGAGCAACAGTCTTAAGAATATTTGCAATCCGTTTTAATTTTTCGATTGTGCTCTTTTCCAGCGTATATTTATGGATTTCCATGAAATCGAAGATATGAATATATGTTCATATGAACAACTAAGGAGAGAAAGAGTTTTAGGGTTGCTGACTTGTTTTATTTATGCAATAAAAGGCAAAGACCATTTACGTTTTACTGCCAAAATACGAAGTACAATGATAAATAAAACCGTGCTCCAAACACTGATGTCATAATTGACCTGGAGATTTTTTAATACTAAAAACAAAATACCACCAGCTATGCATGCTGTAGCATAAATTTCTTTTCTAAAAATCAACGGCACTTCGCCACAAAGGATATCTCTCAAGACGCCTCCAAACACCGCCGAAACCGTTCCCATCATCAAAGCAATTACGGGTGATATTTCAAGAAGCAAGGTTTTTTGCAAACCAAGTATGGTAAACAATCCTATCCCGATCGTATCAAATAGAAACATCGTTTTACGGAGTCGCTGGATGTACGATTTAAAAAATAAACTCACAACTACAGCAATTCCAATAATTGCGAGATAATTCAAATCCAACATCCAACTAACCGGCTGGCTTCCGATCAACACATCTCTGATCGTACCTCCACCGAGGGCAGTGACAAAGGCAATCACCAAAGCACCAAAAATATCAAACTTTTTATTAGCTGCCGTAAGTGTACCGCTTATCGCAAAAACAAACGTTCCTGCCAGATCAAGGGCATAAATGATGTCCATTTTCAACTACTGTGCTTCACTCCAGGCAATGTAGCCTCCCACTAAATTGTACAATTTTGAAAAGCCGAGATCAGCCATTTTATTACAGGATGTAACGCTTCTTTTTCCACTTCGACAGTAAACCAAATAGGTTTTTTCTTTGTCAAGTGCAATTATTTTTTCCTCAAAAGAAGGAGCTTTCACATCTATCTCAATAGCACCTTCTATCTTTCCTTCAGCAGTTTCTTCGGGAGTACGCACATCGAGTAGTACCACATCCGGTTGATCCATCATTTTTTTAAACTCATCGACATCTAAATCGACAAAGGGAGCCTTTTGAATTTCCACTTCAGGTGTTTTTCCCTGAGTCGCAGAGGAGGTTTGTTCCGTAGGTGAAGCACCACAGCTAAAAAGAAAGCATATGACTACAGGAATGGATATAAGGTAGTTCATTGTCAAAATATTTTTTACGTTTGAAAAGCTATTTCAAAGCTAATCATCTGTAATCATTTTTCAAATTGAATACTCCAAATACCTCTTAATTCTTCGGAATTATATCCAATGGCATTGTCTTCTGGATAAAAAGATTTGATTGTTTTATAATCTTCTTCTTTCATGGTCTCTCCTACCTTTCCGTGGCAGTTCAGGCAAAGGGGCTGGGTCATAATGGGCGCATAAAAGGAAATCATACCGTTGACTGTTTCGACTTTAGGTTGTAAAGTAGCTCCAGCTTTATGCTTTTTAGCGTATACGCTTAACACTTTCAATTCATCTGATGAAGGTGCATTCTTTGGATTCCTGATTTTAAAACTCGTGCGTCGAATTGTAGCATTATGTACTTTTGAAAGGCTATCGACCAATGGAAAAGCGGATATATTGCAAACCTCAATCGCTTTTGGAACCCCTCCATCTTTTAATGCTTTGCCCAATTCAGCGCTCAATGTACCAAATGTGGTCAATGCAATCTCTTTTCCCTTCTTTAAATAAACATCAGTTTGCTCAACAGTTTGTGTATCGGTTTGCTTTTCAGATTCTGTTTTTGAGCTATCCGAACATGATAAAAATATGCTTAGAAGGAATATCGGTGCAAAAGATGTTATTTTCTTCATTTAATATTTTTGATATAAAGTTACGAAAGCTGCATTTTCAAATATCCCAATTCCTGCCAGCCTCCGCCATTGTATGCATCTTCAATGCCCTGAGCATTTAGCAAAGCAGCGGCCTGACCACTTCGATTTCCAGAAGCGCAAACCAAAATCAGAGGTTTTGCCATTGTTTTAAATTGTTCAATATTGCTGTAAACATTCATCAGAGGAATATTGACGGAGTCTTCGACATGACCCATGTTAAATTCCCAAGGCTCACGAACATCGACTATCGTTGCCTTGGGATGATTCACCATTTCTTTTAAACTCATGACTGATTATTTTTAATTCAAGTTGCGAATCATTTTAAAGAGAGAAAATGCGTCAAATATTTGATGCAAAATTTGCCTACATCTGTATTTTTTTCAAAATTCTCCTTATTTCCTCTCATTCTCCGAAACTTGGGTTATTTAATTCAATCACAAAATTACATTGCATCTTTTGCTCAGGCAGTGATGATCATCACAAAAACAATTTTTTCAAAAATCTTTAAACTGAGTTTTTAATTTCTCCAACTCCTTTTTTAGGTCAACAACCGCAGTTTGATGACTTGGACTGTTTATGAGGTTGTTCAATTCGTTTGGATCATTTTTCAGGTCATACAATTCCCAGGCATCAATATCATTACAAAAATGAATCAGTTTGAAGCGTTTTGAACGGATGCCATAATGCTGTTTTACATCATGCCAACCGTGTGGATACTCGTAATAATGATAATACATGGATCGTCGCCAATCTTTTAAAATTTTCCCTTCGGTCAAAGGCCGCAATGATTTGCCTTGCATTTCTTCCGGGATGTCAACATCTGCAAAATCCAGAATCGTAGGTGCAAAATCCAGATTGAGTACAATTTCATCAGTGACTTGATTAGCTGAAATTTTTCCTGGAAGCCTTGCTACCAAAGGCATACTCAAAGATTCTTCATACATAAACCGTTTGTCATACCAACCGTGTTCTCCTAAATAAAAACCCTGGTCAGAGGTGTAAATCACCAAAGTGTTTTCGGCCAATCCATTTTCATCTAGATAATTCAAAAGCCTTCCGATATTATCATCGACAGATTTCACGCAAGCCAAATAGTCTTTGATGTATCGCTGATATTTCCACTCGGAGAGTGCTTTCCCGCTTGGTTTTTTCTCTTTAAATTCATTTCTGATTGGATCGTAATGCGCATCCCAGGCTGTTTTTTGCTCAGGAGTTAAATTATTATAAGTTTGCTCCCAGGATTTGACAGCATCAAAATTATTACTTCCTCCCGTTCCGGTCTCTGTTTCAAAATCGCCTGGAAATAGTTTCAAGTCCAAGGAAAGAAACAAATCATCAATGCGCATATCCTGTTCTTTTGCAGCTGCACTACGCGTTTCGTAATCATCGTAAAATGTCTCGGGAATTGGTAAATCCTCATCAAACATTTTAGCATGTTTGGGGTCAGGCATCCAATTACGATGTGGAGCTTTATGATGATACAACAGGCAAAATGGTTTTGTGGAATCTCGTTTTTCAAGGGATTCAATTGCAAAATCGGTGATCAAATCCGTTGTATAACCAATATGTCTCGAAGTGTCTCCATTTTGTACCATTACCGGATTGTAATAAGATCCTTGGCCAACTAAAACATTCCAGTGATCGAATCCTGTTGGGGTTGTTTTCAAATGCCATTTTCCTACGATAGACGTATAATAATCAGCTTGCTGCAACAACTTTGGAAAAGTCACCTGACTTCCGTCAAAATGGTCACGGTTGTCCCTCAATCCATTCAAATGGCTATATTTTCCAGTGAGTAAAACTGCCCGGCTGGGAGCGCAGATCGAGTTGGTAACGAAGCCATTGTTGAATCGGATACCTTCGTTTGCAATACGGTCAATATTAGGTGTTTGGATCAATTTGCTGCCATAACAACTGATTGCCTGTTCAGCATGGTCATCCGACATGATGAAAATAATATTTAGACGCTTCGAAGTTGCAGATTCCTCGATATTTACTTGACAGCCAATATAAAGAATGATTAAAAACAGGATCAGCATCGCTCGAAGCATCATAATCGTATTTTAAGTTTAATTACAAAAAATGATTTAAATTTAAACGAATAATAATCCTAGTAAAATAATTAAAAATACTAAGCTATTTTAATTACTCCTGATACTCTGAAGCAGGTTTTGGTAATTGGGATTTTCAGGATTTAAATGAAGCAAACGATTGACAATTTCCTGCGCTTTTTGCTTTTGGTCTTGCTGAATATAAAGCACCCCAAGTGCATAAAGTATCCTTTCTGAATCCGGACTGATTTCAAGTCCTTTTTTAAAAGCATTTTCAGCTTCTTTAGGTCGATTCAAATTTTGTAGCGTAAGGGCCCAATTGTAAAAATGACTTGGATCGCCTGTAATGTTGGCGGCTTTGCCAAGATTGACTTCTGCTCCTTCCAAATCCTCCATTTCGGCCAATAGCAGACCCAAAGAATAATAGGTATCTCCTGATGCAGAATCCAATCGGATCACAGCTTCAAATTGCTCCTTTGATGCGTTGAATTTTCCCTGTCTGTAATATAAATTGGCCAAATTGAAATATGGCTGAGGTAGATAAAGATCCTGACGAATGGCTTCTTTGTAAGCTTTTTCAGCTTTTTGGTTTTCCCCTTTTTTTTGAAAATATTGACCTCGTAAAACCTGTCCGGATGGAAAATCAGCCTGTATTTTCAAAACATTCTCCAATTCATTTTTAGCATTTTGAAAAGCAGTTTTTAAATCTCCCTGAATTAAATTTTCATCCACATCTGCCAAATGGTAAGCAGCGTGAGTTCTAATCGAACGTACAGCATCCGTGAGCAAAGGGGAAAGATACCTCAAACGATCTTCCACAGGGTAATTTGCCAAAGCATTCATGGCTGAATACCTAATCAAAGGATTGTCATTTTTCAGGGATTCAATAATTTTTTGATTAGTCTCAAAAGGATTGATCGATCCAAAAAGATTCAGTGCCGTCGCTTGGACAATCACCGGAAAACTTGTATCTCCCACTATTTGAATGAGGTCGGGAATTGCCTCCAGGTTTCCGGACTGGAAGGCCGCAAGTGCAAGAGAATAATGCTTTGGACGCTTTTCATCATACCATTCATCGATTGCAGCGGCTGCCCATTTTGCATTTTTATTAGAATGACATTGATTACAGGCATTGGGTGTATTGTACTGAACACTCAGATCCGGACGTGGAATCCGAAAACTGTGGTCCCTTCTAAAATCATTGACCATGTAAAATTTACCGGGCATATGACAATTGACACAAGCTGCCCCTTCTGTGTCTATTTTGTGAAAATGATGCTCCTGCGTATCATATTTTTTAGGTTCGTGGCACTGGGTACAAAGACTGTTTCCCTCAAACTTTAATTTTAAGCTATGAGGATCGTGACAACTTGTACAAAACACATTGTTGTGATACATTTTGCTTTGGGTGAAAGATCCATAAACATATACTTCATCCAAAATTTGGCCATCCGGATGATACAAACCGGGGCGCAGATTTTCTGTCAAATAATGATCCATCAGCCCTCCAGAATGATCAAAAACCTCAGAAAATGGGCCTCGTCTTGCATGACACCTTGCACATTGTTCGACTTGTTGTTTGTTGTTTAGTTCGGAAGTTAAAAACAAATGCGCACCCCTGACTTTCTTTCCTTTTTTGAAGGAAGAAGAATTGACATATTCAATATGCTTAGTCCCGGGTCCGTGGCAGGCTTCACAACTCACATCAATGATCGTCCATTTTGTCTCATAGCTATCAGTTTGTTCATCATAATTTTTTTCGAGATAAGTAGAGTGGCAATCGGCACACATGGCGTTCCATGTCATACTACCTTTTGTCCAATGCAGCCAGTCATCTGTTTTAATTTTTTGATCGGGCATGAGATCAAACCATTGTTTTTTTTCAGTATCCCATGCGATTAACAAAGCTTGTAATCGACCACGCGGAAATTGCACCAAATACTGTTGCAATGGCGTTACTCCAAAAGTATATTTGATTTCAAAATCCTGATTTGCACCATTCGCTCCTTCTGTGTTTACATAAAATTTACCATCCTTTTTGAAAAATGTAGAGGTGACACCCTTGTTAGAAAATTTGGCTTGATCAAAATCGCCCAAAACTGTTTCATCAGCAGCTTCCTGCATCGCCAAATCATGGTGCGAACCCTTCCAAGTCTGGAATTCTTGCTCATGGCATTTTTTACAGGATTGATCTCCAAGGTATTGATCAGCCATTTGAATATCATTGCTAAATTCAGCCTCTGAAGAGCAATTAGTCAGCAGATTGATGGAATATAAAAATATAGCCAGGCCAAATAACAGG
>JANQFJ010000277.1 GCA_028277915.1 Saprospiraceae bacterium | reverse complement strand
TGGAAAAATTTGACGTCGTCGTTGCTAGCCAGGATTGGCATCCGGCAAATCATAAATCATTTGCTGCCAACCATCCCTGGAGGTTGCCGGGCCAAATCCTGAAAATCAATGAAATTCCGCAAATGCTTTGGACGATCCATTGTGTTCAGGATACAATTGGGGCAGAACTTGTCCACAACCTTAACACTACTGCCATTTCAAAAATTATTAAAAATGGAATGAATCCTGAGATGGATAGTTATAGCGTTTTTTTTGAAAATGGAAAAAATACCTCAAATAATTTAGAAGAATTTTTACAACTCCAAAACGTAAAAGAGGTATTTATTTTAGGTATGGCGGCTGAGTTTGGTGTAAAACATTCTGCAATTGACAGTGTTGGATCTGGTTTTAAAACAAGCGTGATCATTGATGGCTGTTACTGGTATAATCCCGACGAAGAAAATATTCGAAAAACAATTCATGAGATGGAAAGCCACGGAGTTCAAATCATACATTCTGACAAACTTTGAATCTTCAGCACATTTCATAAAATAAGAAAAGCCGGATCATACGACCACAGCTTTTCTTAAATGATACTTATTTTTTAAGTCTATTTTATAAAACTCCCTGGGCAATCATCGCATCAGCAACCTTAACAAAGCCAGCAATATTAGCTCCTTTTACATAATCAACATATCCATTTTCAGTTTTCCCATATGCCAAACATTGCTCATGAATGTTCTTCATTATCTGACGTAATCGCTCATCCACTTCTTCACGTGTCCATGAAATTCTTATGCTGTTTTGTGACATTTCCAGACCAGAAGTAGCAACTCCTCCCGCATTGGAAGCTTTACCGGGAGCGTAAAGAATCCCAGCATCCTGAAATACATTGATCCCTTCAATGGTGGTTGGCATATTAGCTCCTTCGGCAATCAATTTACAACCGTTTTTTATCAAAGATTCTGCATCATCGCCATTGATTTCATTTTGAGTAGCAGAAGGAAATGCAACGTCACACTTAATTCCCCAGGGCTTTTGACCTTCAAGGTAGGTTACATTGTAATGATCGGCGTACTCTTTAATACGACCTCTTTTCTCATTTTTGAGTGTTTTAATAAACTCTAGTTTTTCACGGGTTATTCCTTCTTCGTCATAAACAGTACCAGAGGAATCTGACACTGAATGAACAGATCCTCCCAAATCCAATATTTTTTCGATCGTATATTGAGCAACATTACCAGCGCCAGAAACAATGCATCTTTTACCTTTCAAAGAATCATTGTTTGCAAGTAACATTTCGTTGGCAAAATATACACAGCCATAACCTGTTGCTTCAGGACGAATCAAACTCCCTCCAAATTGTAATCCTTTACCAGTCAATGTACCAGTATGTTCATTTCGAAGTTTCTTATACATTCCAAACATATAACCCACTTCTCGTCCTCCAACGCCAATATCACCCGCAGGTACATCGCATTCCGGACCAATATGACGGAAAAGTTCCATCATAAATGCCTGGCAAAATTTCATAATTTCATTGTCGGATTTCCCTTTGGGATCAAAGTTAGAACCACCTTTTCCACCTCCCATTGGTAACGTAGTCAGGCTATTTTTAAATATTTGCTCGAATCCAAGAAATTTTAAAATGCTCAGATTAACGGTCGGATGAAAACGAAGGCCTCCTTTGTAAGGTCCAATTGCATTATTAAATTGTACCCGGTAACCTTTATTCACTTGAATCTGGTTATTATCATCTCGCCATGTTATGCGAAAAGAAATAACTCGTTCTGGTTCAGTAAGCCTTTCGAGTAATGCATGGCCTTGGTATTTCGGATTTTTTTCAATGAAGGGAATGATTACTTCCGCAAATTCTTGGACAGCTTGATGGAATTCAGATTCTCCAGGGTTTTTATTAATTATGTCTTGTAAAAACGCATTAAGCTGTGTGTGGTTTGATTCAGTTCGGACTGTCATGTTTGATTTGTTTAAATTGGTTTTACTATCAAATGTAAAATTACTTAAATTGTGTTCTAAAACAATGCAGATACTGCAAAAAAAAAGCCATCAAATAAGAAAAAGGCCCAAATAAAGATTTATTTGAACCTTTTTCACGTTTCTGAGACCTAAAACTAAAAAACGGGATATTTTCTCAATTTGTTGTTTGATCATTAAAAAATCTGATTATTAGCGAATGGAGTTCAAAAATTCCATTTTCACACTTTCATTTAAAAATTTTCCACAATACTCTGCGGTCACTGTACTACTCTGCTGATGTTCTATTCCCCGCGCCTGAACACACATGTGTTTCGCATCAATATATACAGCCACATCTTCCGTTTGCAATATATTTTTTAATTCTTTTGCAATTTGAATGGTCAAGCGTTCCTGTACCTGTGGCCGCCTTGAAAAATAATCCACAATTCTGTTTAATTTAGATAATCCAACAACTTTTCCGTTGGGGATATATGCAATGTGAGCTTTTCCATAAATCGGTAAAAAATGATGTTCACAGGTAGATTGTACCCTGATGTTTTTTTCAACCAACATCTGACGATATTGGTATTTATTTTCAAATAAAGTGACAGCTGGTTTGCTTTCCGGATTCAATCCGGAAAATATTTCATTTACAAACATTTTTGCTACACGTTTTGGCGTCCCCTTCAAACTATCATCTCTCAAATCAAGGCCTAAAATATTCATAATAGCTTTGAAATGCTCTTCTATTTTTTCCATTTTGGTTTCATCACTCATGTCGAAAGCATCATCTTTTAGTGGAGTGGCGTTTGAATTCCACAAATGACTTTCACCAATTTCGTCATGAGTAGATGATCCGGATTTATAACCATTTTTCACTTTCATAATAATTTTTAGGTATTAATTTTTATAAACGAGTAATAAACACGTATTTCGAATGTTTGTTTATTGAACTAAATTGTTTATCTATGATTCTTGTCTTTAAAAATGTATTTGTATTGACACTTGGATTACTTTTACTGGCCTGTGGTTCTGAAACAGCTACTTCGGAGAATAATAAAAATACAAAACCTGAAAATTGTAAATACGGCTCCCCCACTCCGATTTTTTCAAGTGGATTGGCAAAAGTAAACGAACATTTTTTTTCTGTTGATGGTCAAAAAGGAGTGGAAAAGGTAAAGTTTGAAAATGGTGTTGATCTGGAACTTCTTCAGGGCGGTTGCAACGAACTGGTACAAAGTTATCAGTTTTCATTTGGTCAAGAGGTTGATGGTGATAACAAATTTTGGATTACTCAGGCTATTGAACAATTTCGTTATTTATCAACTCTTTCAGAAAATCATATTTCATTCAAACTATGGGCCGATGCTATTGAAAATGCTTCAGCAATGATTTCAATAGGTGAAGCTTTCGAACCGGAGCCAAATACTTTTATTAAGATTGACAAAATTCCTTCCGGAGAAAAAACAATTTTAATAGTCACTTTCGAAGCTAAAAATTAGAGTCATTTATATTTTAAATAAAAATGTGAACTTTTAAAAAAATCTCAATTTAAATGTTTGGCAAAAAAACATTTAGAGATTATCTTTACTCACCGCATTTTTAAACTTCCCATTACAACATATTCTAACTAAACATACTATTAGAAAACGATGACTCCACCATCTATGAGTAAACCTATTATTCCATTGCTAGCAGCTTTTTTAGCTTTGTGGTTGTTTGGTGGAGCATATTGGTTAAGTAGTTTTCAATCCGATTCTTCTTATCAAAAAGAACATTCCATTTCAAACCGATTTGAGATCAAAGACGGTTCCTTTTCAGCGAAGTCGCCGACTATTTTTGCTTTTCAGACTTCAGATGCTGATATTATCATCAATGATGAACAATTAGCTGTTTTTGAACAGTTGGCCGAATATCTGGATGAATCAAGTAAAAAGCAATTGCGCCTTGTGGCTGCTTATGGAGAAGACGAAACAAATAATTCCGGGTTTAAGAATCTTGGTATTGCAAGAGCTGAAACTATTAAAAATTTGTTGGTAAAAAGAGGAGGCCCTGAAAATAGAATTAGTGTTGAAGGAAAAATGGAAGACCCATTAAGTCTGAATGAAAATGGTATTCTTTCCGGAGGAGTGGAATTTGAGATATTCGACAAAGATGTTTCCAACATTATTACCGAAGCTCATTTTTTGAAAGATAAAATTTT
>JANQFJ010000274.1 GCA_028277915.1 Saprospiraceae bacterium | reverse complement strand
TTTTTCAACATCCTGTTTGTTTTAAAAAACCATGCAAATATCACTTTATTAAAGGAATAACCCAGCAATAAGTTTGTAAATTGCGCCGATTTTATTCGATTTTAAAACAAGCAGATGAAAGATGTTAACGATTGATCCTAAAAATACAGCAACCAAAGACCTACACCAGTTTCTTTTGGGTTGCGTTGCACCAAGGCCTATCGCTTTTGCAAGCACCATTGATGAAGATGGGAATCCCAATTTGGCTCCATACAGTTTTTTTAATTGTTTTAGTTCAAATCCTCCGATTCTGGTTTTTTCCTCCAACCGCAGAGTTGCAGATAACACAACTAAAGACACACTCCATAATATCCGCAAAACAAAAGAAGTCGTCATCAATGTAGTCAATTACTCCATAGTACGGCAAATGACCGTTGCCAGTATTTCTTTTCCACCTGATGTAAACGAATTTGAAAAATCCGGTTTGACTCCTATTCCCTCAGATCTTGTAAAGCCTTTTCGAGTACAAGAATCCCCGGCACACTTAGAATGCAGGGTAAGGGATATTGTCACACTTGGAGAGCATGGCGGGGCTGGCCATTTGATCATCTGTGACGTATTGAGATTGCATATTGCTAAAGAGGTCATTGATAATAATAATCGGATCGATCCGCACAAAATGGACCTAATGGGACGAATGGGCCGTGCCTATTATGTAAGAGCCAGTGGAGCAGCAGTTCACACAATTGTTCAATCGGTTCTGGAAATCGGGATTGGTTTTGATCAACTTCCGGAGAGTGTTCGGACAAGTGCTGTTTTGACTGGAAACAACCTGGGTCAACTAGCTGGCTTAACGAGTCTACCATCCAAAGAAGAGGTCCTCCAGATTGCTGAACATGACGAAAAAATTAAAGAAATCATTTCAAGCAATAACACCAAAACTCAATTGCATGAATATGCCAAAAAACTTTTGGATCAACGAGACGACCGAGCTTACGCTATAAAACTTGCCATGCTGCCAGATTTTTTATAGTGTTTGATCGCGCTCTTCTTGTTGTTTTTGAAGCCTTCTTCTTTTTCGCTCGTTGATAATATTTCGAATCCAGTTAGGAATGATGATCGTTCCTATCAATAAATAGGCGTAATAGGTGAAAAGTCTCCAAATTGACGCGATAATCAATGCGATGCCTTGAAAGGGTACATAGTCTTTTATAAAACCAAAAAATACTATTTCGGCGAAGCCAGCCCCGCCAGGAGTCGGACTAAATGCCATAATTACAAACATCATCTCAAATCTGGAGTACAACCGAATTTGTGTTCCAAAATCCAAGGATATGGAATCAACAAAGGCTATTATCAGGCAATTGAGTAATAAAAAACGGGAAGACCAGGCTGTCGCAGTTGCCAAAAAAGCGCTGATATGAAAATTCCAGTTTCGAAATTTCATTTCTTTAGAGGCTAATATGATATCGTTTCCGAGTTCGATTGCCTGGTGCCTAAATCTTCTTAAAAAGCCAATCATCGTAAAACCAACAATCAACCTTTTCATTGGCACAGGATTGATAAACATGCCATAGAAAAACAAAGATCCATATGTAAACATCAGCAAATAGGCTCCCAAAAAAGTATATCCCCAGCCATCAATATCATTGAATTCTTGTAACCCCGGGCGAATAATCTCAGGACCAAAAATCAATAACAATATCGGAACCGTACTTAAAAAGAAAATAGTGTCTAAAATGGCTGAATACAACACGATTGTCGTTGTTTTAGCCGTTGACAGTTTTTCTTGGGCAAGTATAAAAAGCGCAACCGCAGAACCTCCAACACTTGTAGGAGATACCGCCGAACTAAATTCCCAGATAAAAATCAGTTCGATACACTTTTTCCAGCTAAATGCTTTGTCTGAAAGGATTCTCAGTCGCGTTGCATACGCCAAGTGGCGGATGATTAAAAACACCACCGACATTCCAACCCAAAAAGCAGTGTGTCTCGTCCAGTTTATTTTTGCAAAATCCTCGGGATCATACTGGCGCCAAAACAAATAACCAACAACCCCTATCCCCAGAATGATGGGCAAGATGATACGTGAGAGGCGAATTGACTCCAATACTTCACGTTGATCTTTGTCAAAATTTTCTCTGATATTTTTGTTTACCGACACTTAAAAATGGATATTGTTTTTTGATAACAAAACATCTTTCAAAGGGTTTTTAAAAAAGAATGCAAAGATAACTAAAATTGGCACATCTAATCTTTAAAAGCTTTCGCCTGGCAATTAGTATCTTAGGCTTTCGATTATGGAAGAAAGATTAAGAAAATGGCGACTCTTACTTGGTCAACATGCTGACCCCGCAAAAGACATCCATCTCGAAGGAGAACTGAATCATATCGACGAAATCATGGAAGCACTTTACGATTCAGATAGAAAAGGCGGTTTGGGCAATTCTTCTCCAAATGTAAATACCTGGCTTGGTGATATTCGCAAATATTTTCCAAAATCTGTTGTGCAAATTGTTCAAAAAGACGCTCTTGAACGCATCGGATTGCAACAAATGCTAATGGAACCAGAGCTCCTTGAATCGGTCGAACCCGACATCAATCTTGCCGCTACTATTCTTTCTTTAAACAAAGTAATGCCAGTAAAAACAAGAGCTACAGCGAAAACCATCGTTCGAAAAGTGGTTGAAGAAATTGAGAAAAAGATCCAAAATCCAATGCTGGAAGCGATCAAAGGTGCAATTAGCCGTTCAATTCGCAATCGCAGACCCAAGCATAATGAGATTGATTGGAATCGTACAATTTTAAAAAACCTAAAAACTTACCAGGAGGATTTGAACACTATCATTCCAGAGCATTTGATCGGATTTGGTAAAAAGAATCAATCGCTCAAAAATATCATTTTATTGGTTGATCAAAGCGGATCAATGTCTGCTTCGATGGTTTATGCGGGCATTTTTGGAGCTGTGATGGCTTCTTTACGCTCCATGAAAACCCACATGGTTGTCTTTGACACTTCGGTGGTTGACCTCACAGAAGAACTAAAAGACCCTGTTGAACTGCTTTTTTCAACACAACTTGGAGGAGGGACAGATATCAATAAAGCTTTGGCTTACACCGAAAAATTGATTCAAAATCCTACTGAAACTATTTTGGTTTTGATTTCCGATTTGTTTGAAGGTGGCAATGAGTCCGAAATGATAAGGCGTGTCGCTTCAATAAAAAATTCAGGAGTTACATTCATCACTTTACTGGCACTCAATGATCAAGGTGCTCCATCCTTTGATAAAACCAATGCAAGTAAATTTGCCAATCTTGACATCCCGTCATTTGCTTGTACACCCAATCAATTTCCCGACCTTATAGCTACCGCGATTAAAAAGGAAAGTATAAATCAATGGATGGCTAGAAATGATGTAATTGGGAAAGGGTGAAAAGGGAAGAGATGGGGGACGGAAAATGAAAAGGACAATCTCAAAGCAAAACACCTTTCCCCCTTCCTCCATTTTTATTTACAACTATTTTTCAAAAGCTGGTGATAAAAACGAATTGAATTTTTATAGTCTTCGATAGCAATTCTTTCATCAATCCCATGAATGCGTTTGGTTTCCTGCTGCTTCATTCGAACAGGTAGAAAACGATAAATATTTTTTGAAACATCAATATAATGGCGGCTATCAGTAGCTGCTAAAACCAATGTTGGAGCAACATAAATATCCGGAAAAACCTCATGTGCTGTTTTTTCAATTACCCGATAACCAAATGAGTTTGTGCTTGAAATTGGTGACGGATCGCTTATAAATTCTTTATTTTCGCTGACAACCCTAACGCGTTCATCATCAATTACATTTTGCACATATTCCAAAACAGATTGAGTAGATTCATTGGGTGCAATTCTGAAGTTGATCTTTGCGGTTGCTTCTGTAGGCAAAACATTGTCTTTTAAGCCACTTCTCAGAATGGTCGGTGCAATGGTTGTTCGGATCAATGCATTCGTAGTGTTTTTTCCAGACAATTGCCATTTTAGTAATCCTTCGGTCAGCCAGGTATTTGCAAAAACGGTGTTCATAGGGAAGTTCATTTCCGGGCCAGTATAGTCAAAAAGCATTTTGATTGGACCATCTATTTTAGCGGGAAACGGATTGTTTTGCAGTTTTAAAATGGCATTGCTCAAAATACCGATTGCTGTTTCTGCTGGTGGCATGGAAGAATGACCACCATGTTGAAGCTGCGCAGTTAATTTAAGGGTTGTATAACCTTTTTCGGCTGTTCCGATCAATGCTACAGGTTTTGTTAAACCGGGCAATGCATCTTCTATTAGTACCATTCCCTCGTCCAAAACATATTCGAATGTCAACCCCTGCTGTTTGAATATCCTGGCAATAGCTTGTGCACCGTTGAAACCCCTGATCTCCTCGTCATGTCCGAATGCCAAATATACAGTTCTTTCCGGTTGATATTCTTCTTCCAAAAGTATTTCTATTGCTTCGAGAATTCCTAAAATACTTACTTTATCATCCAAAGTCCCTCTTCCCCAAACAAATCCATCGCTTATCGCACCACTGTAGGGAGGATGCGTCCAGGCACTCCAACTTTCTTTCTCGACAGGCACTACATCAATATGCCCCAATAACAAGATTGGATCCAGTCGAGTATTTTTGCCAGACCATTTATACACAATACTGAAATCGTTCACGAATTCTTTTTCGAGCAAAGAATCGACTAAAACAAAATTTGAATCAAGGTACTTTTGAAATGCCAAAAAAGCCGTCGTATCGATTTTTTCTTCATAAGAAGTTGTAGTAATTTTTACAACATCAGAAAGATGGCTGATTACATTATCGCCGATTGAAATGGCTTCGATTGAAGTAATACTGACTTGTTTTGATTTAAAAGAAATGGTTTTGAAAACCATAATTCCCAGAATTAATAAAAAAACAAAAAACAGTATTCTGCGAATTAGCCATCTCAATCTTTTCTTGTTCATAATCGAATTTTTGGAAATATTTTCTTTTTACGAAAAAAGAAGTTTATAGTTTTATCTTCTTTAATTAGGTTATTCTCATTTTTGTGAAAAATACTAAATTTTTAAACGCTGAAGATGCGAGTTGTTGGATTTACTTTCATAAAAAATGCGGTAAAATTTGATTACCCAATCGTAGAGGCGATTCAGTCTATTTTACCTCTTTGCGACGAAGTCGTTGTTGCTGTTGGAAAATCCGAAGACAACACCTTAAAACTCGTTTCCTCAATAGATCCTCAAAAAGTAAAAATCATTGAAACGATTTGGAATGAAAACTTACGAGAAGGCGGGGCAGTACTTGCCGAAGAAACCAATAAAGCCTTTGATAGTATTGATGAAAGTGCAGATTGGTGCTTTTACATCCAAGGGGACGAAGCATTGCATGAGCAATATTTTGATGTCGTAAAAAACGCAATGCTCAAATACAAGGATGATGAAAAAGTAGAGGGACTACTTTTCAAATACAAACATTTTTACGGTTCATACGATTACATTGGAGATTCCAGAAACTGGTATCGCCACGAAGTTCGAGTTGTCAAAAATGACAAAAACATTCGATCTTTCGGTGATGCACAAGGATTTCGAAAAAACGGAAACAAACTGAAAGTCAAAGCATTGGATGCTTCCATTCACCATTATGGATGGGTGAAGCATCCTCAAAAACAGGCTCTCAAACAACAAAATTTCAATAAACTCTGGCACAGCGATCAGTGGGTTAAACAAAACATCTCTGCTGTTGATGAGTTTGATTATTCGCAGATAGATTCTCTAAAAAGGTTCGAAGGGACACATCCAAAAGTCTTTCAGGAGCGCATTAAAAATACCAATTGGACCTTTTCATTTGATCCTACAAAACGATCATTATCTTTGAAAGAAAGATTGTCAAGAGCTGTGGAAAAATGGACTGGATACAGAATTGGAGAATATAAAAACTATAAATTGTTGCGTTAGTTTTTCAACAAATTTAAAAGGTATTCTCCGTAACCACTTTTAATGTATTTATTGCCGAGATATTTCAACTGGGTATCATCGATGAAACCCATTTGGTGCGCAACTTCTTCAATACAACCAATTTTCAGCCCTTGCCGTTCTTCGATTACTTCGATAAACTGGCCTGCCCGCACTAAAGATTTATGTGTGCCCGTATCCAACCATGCTACTCCTCGCCCCAGAACGCCGACTTTTAATTTTCCCAGAGCTAGATAGTGT
>JANQFJ010000251.1 GCA_028277915.1 Saprospiraceae bacterium | reverse complement strand
AAGCGGCTGTTTAAAAGAAGATCCTTTAAATAATTCGTTTGTTTCTTTTGATCCGCAATTTATTGACGATGGGCACGATTTATCAACTCCATCTGCGGAAAATATAGACTCTTTGGATTTGGCAGCTATTTATAAAAGTGTTTATCATGACGAAAATCTTTGGTCTTTAAGAAGTTTACTCATCTTTCGAAACGGGAGACTGGTTGCCGAATCATATTTGAAAAATGATGAAGATATTCGAACAAAACACTTGATTTGGTCATGCACAAAACAGGTCATGGGAACATTGACCGGTATCGCGGTTGAAAAAGGTTTGATCGAATCAATCGATGACCCAATTTCGAAATATTTGGAAGAGGAACTGGCCAATCATCCGGACAAGGCAGATATCACCATTCGGAACCTGATCACCATGCAATCTGGCATTGATTACAACAATGACGGGGTAGGAGGGCAGACAGACAAGATATTGCGCCAAATACCGGATGACATCATAGAATTTATTTTAAACAGGCCTTTAAATGAAGCACCCGGCACAACTTTTCATTATAATGACGGTGATCCTCAACTGCTCTCCGCTATCATGCAAAAAACAGCCGGTAAACCAACTGATCTGTGGGCCGAAGAAGTATTTTTTTCGAAAATTGGCTTGTCTAATTACAATTGGGTTCGCTACAAAGACGGAATCACATTTGGAGGATTTGGGATCGAAACTACTCCGAGAGAGCTCGCTAAAGTAGCACTCTGTGTTGCCAATGACGGAAAATCGGACAATGTGCAAATTGTCAACTCATCGTGGATTTCTGAAATGACTTCTTCAAAGGTTGAAACCGGATCCACATATGGATTTGGTTACTATTGGTGGATTGATTCTTCGCGGGATATTCATTTCATGTGGGGACACGGAGGACAGTTTGCATTTATCATTCCATCTAAAGACCTTGTGGTGGTCATGACATCTATACCAAATACTCAAGGCGATTATCAGATCCAGGCAGATGAAGCATTGCCCATAGTTGATAAAATTATTGATGCTTGTCTTTAAAAAAGTATAACAAAACTCAAAAAAGATCTGAATTTTAAATATACCGTTTTTAGCCTTTCAATTATGCTCTACCCTTCAGCATTAGTTCCCAATACAAAAATGGAAGGCCATATTTTTTGAGCAACCACATCAAATAGCTTTCCTTTCCTGTATCAATGAATGTAGTTATCAAAGGATCAGAATCTCGTATGTTGTCATATTTGAATTCTGCCAAAACCATTTTGCCATACCCGGTTACCAGTGGACAAGAAGAGTAACCCTGATATCCCTCATCCATTGAAGATTCTTTATTCATCAATCGGAATAAATTTTCAACAACTACCGGAGCCTGTTTTCTAATTGCTGCGCCGGTTTTAGCTGTGGGCAACGCGGCGGAATCACCTAAGCCAAAAACGTTGGAGTAAACGGTATGCTGAAGTGTATGTTTGTTGACATTTAACCAGCCTTTACTAGGGCCATCCTGGTGCGCCAGTTTCGATTTTTTGATAAAATCTGGTGCAGATTGAGGCGGTGCGAGATGAACCATGTCAAAAGGGATCACAACTTCTGTTTCACTGATGATCTCTTCTCCAAGATTTTTTTTCGGATTGTAGTACAACCGATTCGGATCATCATGGAATTTTGTAATCGTGTAATAAGCTTTTTTGTTTGGCCCGTCAATTTTGGTCAATTTATGGAAATATTTTACACTGATATCTTTCCTTTCAAGGACTTTTTGTAAAGTACTTTTAAAAGGTTCTGTTCCGAAAATTACAGATCCTGGCGTAGCAAAAATTACGTTGGTTTTGTCCTTTGCTCCTGATTTTTGGAAATAGTCATCGGCGAGGTACATAATCTTTTGTGGAGCACCTCCACATTTAATCGGTGTAGCTGGTTGTGTGAATAAAGCGTTGCCACCTTTGAAATTTTTAATAACCTCCCAGGTGTGTTCCGGATCGGTATAATTGCTGCAAACATCATTCTTTCCCAGAGTTTCTTTCAAGCCAGGGATACCATCGTGATCCAACTGAATGCCGGGACACGCGACTAGAAAATCGTAAGTGATTTCATCACCTTTTCTCACAGAAATTTTATTATTGTCCGGATCAATATCATCAACATAATCCTGAATCCAGGTTGCTCCACTTGGGATCAACCCAGCCATATCGCGTTCGGTTTTCTTATAATTAAATGTTCCGGCACCCACCAAAGTCCAGGCGGGTTGGTAGTAATGCTTACTAGCTGGATCAATTAATGCAACATCAAGAGATTTATCTTTTTTGAGTAGTTGAGCAGCTACGGTAATTCCTGCGGTTCCTGCTCCTATGATGACGATTTGATGATGTTTTGTATTCATGATGAATTTTTTTAGTTAATGAGTTTGTAGTTTGATATTTTTTTAAACAATAACCATAAACTATAATTTTTTCGACCATTTCAATGCGGTAATTTATCTCTCAGTAGTCCGTACACAAAAGTTCCAAACATAGCGCTGGCTAGGAAAACCACAAAAACGGTATAACCACTCCCCATCAACACAAACATAGGGCCCGGGCAAACACCCGCCATCGCCCAACCCAACCCAAAAATGGTTCCTCCGATCAGGTAGCGAGGTATACTTTTTTGCTTGTCAGGTATAATTATCTCTTCACCTTTGATGGATTTGAAGTGTCTCCATTTTATAAACGTGACTATCCCCATTCCTAAAACGACAGAGGAAAAAATGATTCCGTACATGTGAAATGACTGAAAATGAAACATCTCATAGATCCTGAACCATGAAACTGCTTCTGACTTAAACATTGTGATTCCAAAAAGGACACCGACGATGATATATTTGAAGTATCTCATTTTTAAAATTTTACATTATCCGAAAAGGAATGGAAAAATTAAATACGTCATTAAAAGACCGCCAATAAAAAATCCAATCACTGCGATCAACGATGAAATTTGCAATGCAGACAAGCCGCTTATTGCATGCCCGGATGTACAGCCTCCTGCATACCGAGCGCCAAACCCTATCAAAAATCCACCTCCTGCAATGATGATCAATCCTCGTAATGTGAAAAGCGAGGACCAGGAATAAAACTCTGGAACCAATGGTACTTCTCCTTCCGAATAAGTCAATCCCAAACCTTTAAGGCTTTCCACCGTTTCAGAGGATATATGGGCTACGTTTCCATCAGCGCTGGAGAGGTAATGAGCAGAAATATAACCTCCAAACATGGCTCCCAAAACTACCATGAGATTCCAGCCTTGAGATTGCCAGTCAAATTTGAAAAAATCGGAATATTCACCTGCTCCTTCTGCCGCGCACATCACTCGGAAATTGGCAGAAATCCCAAACTCTTTTCCAAAAAATAAAAGGATGAACAAAATGAAGGCAATCATCATTCCCGCTACCCACCAGGGCCACGGCTGACTAATAAAGTCTTTTAATTGAATTAAGAACTCAAGCATGATTTCGTTTTGCTAATTGTTTCATTACAAGAATAGCAATAGAAATCCAGTCCTTTTGTGACATTTGTTACATAGTCAGGTGACTTTCATCAATCAATTGGTGACATTTATCAGTAGTGTTGAAATTTAAAAAATCCGCTTCAAAACCTCTTCTTTGTAGAGGTTGCCGATGGGAAGTTTTTCATTTCCGACATGTACCATATTTCCTTCAAGTGTGGTGACTTTTTTGATCGGAACAATGTAGGATTTGTGGATACGGAGGAATTGGTCAGAAGGGAGTTCTTGTTCCAGTTTTTTTAAAGAATTCAACGCTAATATTTTACCATTCGGCAGAAAATAAGCCACATATTCCCGCATGCTTTGAATGTATCGGATGTCTTCGAGTTTTATTTTATGGACTTTGTGCTCAGACTTGACGAGTAAATAATCCTTTTCTGGGGTTTGAGGTTTTGTGTTTATTAGTTCGATTGCTTTGTTCACCGCTTGAACAAATCGTTCAAAACTGAATGGCTTCAGTAAATAGTCGACCACATCGAGCTGGTAACCTTCGATGGCGTATTCCGAATAGGCTGTTGTAAAAATAACCTTTGGTTTTTGTTGTAGACTTTTCAAAAAGTCAATCCCCGTCAATTCCGGCATTTGAATATCTAAAAACATGATTTCAATGGATGCTTCCTGTAAAACTTTCAAAGCATCCAACGGGTTGGCACATTTTTCAACGAGGTTTAAATGTGGCATCCTGGAAATATAATTTTCCAAAAGTGTCCGTGCTAATTCTTCGTCGTCAACTACCAGGCAATTTATTTTTTTCATTCCAGTTCGATTTTCAGGCTGACTTTAAAAAGTTTTTCATCACTAGAATCAATGTCCAACTGATGCTTTTCAGGATAGATGATTTCGAGGCGTCTTTTTACATTTTTTAAGCCGATACCGCCCACTTTATCTTTTGAAAAGTACCCTCCGGGTACACTGTTCAGCGCTTCAAAAAACAAAACCGATTTATTTGTTTTTAGTCTGATTTTGATCCAATTATTTTCGATATCCTCAATTTTGCTGTGTTTGAAAGCATTTTCGATAAAGGGAATCAAAAGCAGCGGAGCGATCATCAGGTTTGGAGAAGCTTCATCGATCTCTGTCTCTACATTCAAGCCTTTGCTATCTTTCAGCATCATCAGATCGATGTAATTCCGAATGTATTCAATTTCTTTTTTCAACGGTACCTTATCAGCATTACATTCATAAAGCATATAACGAAGCATGCCGGATAGTTTCAACAGGTTTTCAGGTGCGGCATCAGATTTTATGACCGTTAGTGTATAAATATTATTGATTGAATTGAATAAAAAATGCGGATTGATCTGAGACCGCAAAAATTTCATTTCTGTATCGAGGTTTTCGCTTTTCAACTGGATCGCTTCTTTTTCTTTTCGATTTACATAATTGACCAGTTCAAAAAGCGTACTGCCAAAAAATGATATCAAAAATGGCATGGATTGAGCAACATAGCGCATCGTTTTCATGCGCCCGGAAGCTCTTCTATGGAGCCGCCTTCTGATTCGATCCCATTCTTCAGGCCTGGGAAAAAACTCTTCAGCCAAAACCTGGTTGAGCCATGAAGTTGCTTCAGTTATCAACCAAACCAACACAATACCTA
>JANQFJ010000228.1 GCA_028277915.1 Saprospiraceae bacterium | reverse complement strand
CAGCCCTCCGATGATTGGCATTGTCAAAACCGCCATTCCACTGGAAGAAGGAATAAATATGGTCAATCCAACATAAACGAACATCAAAGCGATTATAAAAACAAAGCTTGACATCCCTTGCACAGAATTTGCTGAGTAAAAAAGAATGGTATCTGATACTAATCCGGAATCCAAAACAATAGCCACTCCTCTTGCTATCCCAATGATAAAAGCAACACCAAGCAATTCTTTTGCTCCATCAATGAAAGATTTTATAAATTTCTTTTCGTTGATCCCCTGGATGATACCGATCAAGACTGCTGCTACCAAAAATAAGGTTGTCATTTCTAAAAACCACCAACCCATTCTTGAAACCCCGTAGATCATAACTACGAAAGTCAATCCAAATAAAGTTAATAACAACCTAGTTTTGCTATCCATTTTCGAAGTTTCATCAGAATTGATCGAAGTTGGATATGAAAAATGCTTGCCTTCTGAGGTTCCGTAGAGGATTGATTTCGTAGGATCAGATTTTACTTTTTTAGCGTAGCGCATGATCCAGGCTATGCAAACCCCTGTTCCAATAATCAACATACCGACACGGCTGTAAAGTCCACTCGTCCAGTTAACTCCTGCTGCATCAGAAGCAATTATCGTTGCAAAAGGATTTGTGGTTGAAGACATAAAACCAATTCCGGAGCCAATATAAATTACTGCTAAAGGCACCATCACATCATACCCGGCTGCTAAAAAAACAGGGACCAAAATCGGATAAAAAGCAATGGTTTCTTCAGCTAAACCAAAAGTGGTTCCACCTAATGCCATCAATGATGTAACGATAATGATTAACCAGCTTTCTCTGCCTCTCAATCGCTGTGCAAGGTATTGCATTCCAATATCAAAGGCTCCTGAACGATTGAAAACGCCGATAAAACCACCAAGGATCAACACAAAAAGAATGACATCATTTGCATCATAAATCCCTTTGATGGGTGCTTGAATAATCGCCCAAACACCTTGAGGGTTAGATTCTTTTTTGAGATAAGTGTCTGGAATTGCAATCGGTTTGTAGATGTCGCCATCGACAAATTTGGCGAGTTTGATCTTTATGCCAAGTTCGTCGAGGGTTTGCTGCGTGGCTGGTACATTTTTGCTTCCATCTTCCGATTTTATCACAAACTCTTTTACATCAGTATCGTATTTCAACGTGTTGTAATTGCCTGAAGGGAGAAGCCATGTGGCCATTGCTGCCAAAATGATGACCAGCATTAAAATCGTGTACGGGGAAGGAAAGGCTAAGTATTTTTTTACATCCATAAAACTTAAAGTAACAGTTTTTTAAAACCAACCATTTCCAAAACCTCGAAATGGCCACGGAATAGAGATTAACATGATAAACAGACCAATCAAAAAGTAAATGAATGATTTTTTGAATTTTGTTGAATCTTCACTAGCTTTTTTGGCAGCTGCATTACCAATTGTGATCAAGGCTACTGCAATTAACATCATGAGCGCATGTTCGACACTAAAAAATCGTAACATACTATCCTTCATAGTCATTGAATTGAACTGAACTTTAGAACTCATAAAATAGAGAATCACTCCTGTAAGAAATTGGATGTGTGTGAAAACCATGGCAAAAAGATTGATTTTTCGATCCTTGTCTTCAAAGGTTTTGGCTGCCTGCCATTTTGTGAACGCATTAATTATGGCATAAACCAACAAGGCCAGAACAATCCATCTCAAGCCTGAATGGGCATGTTTTAAGATGTCAAACATAGTTTTTGTTTTTGTTTGCTTAAAGGTAAATAAATAACACAATTTCAAAAGCCAGCTACCAGGAAATATTTTAAATCCGGCCTTCAAAAAAATAAAATTGGAGTAGTGATTTTTTGAAAGGTGTGGTTTAATTATTGCTTATATGAAATGAGAATCATTGAGAAAACTACTATGCGATTTATTACTACTTTAATAATATTATGTATTTCCTTTATGGGTTATTCGCAAAATTATAGCGATATCATCAACCTAAACTATCAATTCTTAAAGGTCAGCCCCGACGACTACGATCAAAAAGCCTTTGAAACAGGATTGAAGTTCAAGCTGCCTATTCGGCTCAATAATGACAGAGATTACCTAATGGTAGGTGGGCGATTAAATCATTTCCGGCATACTACTTTGCTGTTTCCTGGAGAAGAGTCCAAACTTAGCATCGTTGAAGGGGAACTAGCATATTTCAACAAATTAAAGGATACGCCTTGGAGTTTTATGCTCCAGGGACATGCAGGAATTTATTCGGATTTCATTAAACCTGATGGAGACCACTGGCAGTACGGAGGTTATGGCATTGGTTACTATCGGTTGAACAAAAATATTTGTTTTTCATTGGGTGTATTTTATCACATGGAGTCTTATGGGCCATTTGTGATCCCTATTGGAGGATTTGAATGGAGCGTGAATGACCGCGTTTTTATTTATGCCTTATTCCCGTATTTGATCAATGCCGAATACAAATTGTCAGATCATTTTTACGCGGGAGCAGAGATCAATTTTATTGCTGAGACCTACAAAATCAGTAAAACAGATTCGAATCAGGTAGTGGACTATGTCTCAGATCACACATTGGAATTCCCTTGGTCATATATCGATGTAAATGCTTTTTTTGATTTTTATCTGACCAAACATTTGGTTGTTTATGCAAAACCTGGAATTACTTATCTTCGCCGGCTGGAACTGTATGATGAAAACGACAATACAGTTCATTCCAAAAGTCTTCCACATGGTCTCTTTGATTTGAGTCCATTTGTGAAATTTGGTCTGAGTTATCGCTTTCGGAATAACTGATTAGCAAAAAATATCCTGTCATTTTACTTTATAAAAAATTGAGTCCTCTGAGTATTTTACAAAAGAGGATTCTTTATTTTTACCAATCATAAAAGGTTGTGAATTTTTGCATTCAAAACATTCGCTTCGCTCATTTGTTAATCATATTTAATCTTTAAATGTTTTAATTTCGGGTTTGTATTCACCGAAAATTTCTCTTTGAAGCCCATTCTGGAAGAATCTGTTTTTAATAAATATGACATTATTCTGAAACAGGTAAACCTTGTTGTATGAAAGAAGATATTGAGTTATTCAACATAATTGCCCAGGCGTTTTTGAAAGAAGAAAATGATCATCCTGTTGCAGAATTTGTGGATGCAAAGGACCTTAAATCTTCCGTTGATATTGCATTGTCTCAAGATCCGTTAAATGATGAAAAGTTCCTTGCTACTGTTAAAAACCTGGTTTTAAAAACACCCAAAACAGCTTCCAAAATGTTTTTCAACCAACTCTTTGGCGGTAGAAAAAGCAAAGCGGTTTTAGGAGATTTATTGGCTGTTTTACTCAACAATAGCATGTACACTTACAAAGTGGCAGGAGTTCAGGTAGGCGTTGAAAAAGAAATTATCAACCAAATTTCCAGGATTGTTGGATATGACACGAACCTTGCCGGAGGAACTTTTGCTAGTGGCGGATCCATGACTAATCTGATGGCTATGATCATGGCCAGAGATGCCTTTGATGCCTCAATAATAAATAATGGCATTAATAGAAAAATGATAGTTTATACTTCACAGCAATCTCATTATTCCATAATAAAAAATGCCTCTTTTACAGGGCTTGGGAAAGATAACGTCAGGTACATTGCAGTAGATCAGCAAGGACGGATGTTTGTAGAAGATTTAGAGCAACAAATCCTGACAGATTTGAGCAATGGCAATGCTCCTTTCTTTGTAAATGCTACAGCAGGGACTACTGTTTTAGGAGCGTACGATCCCGTTTCGAATATAAGCGAGATTTGTAAAAAATATGGCATATGGCTGCATGTTGACGGTGCTTTTGGTGGTGGGGTAATCTTCAGCGAAAAATATCGACAACTCGTTGATGGGTTGGAAAAAGCAAATTCTTTTTCTTTCAATGCACACAAAATGCTCAACACTCCTTTGACCTGCTCGATTATTATTACGCAGGACAAAAAGCACTTGTTTGATTCTTTTTCAAATGACGCTTCATATTTGTACCAGACAGGTGATGATGAATACAACCTGGGTAAAACTTCTTTGCAGTGTGGAAGGAGAAATGATGCTTTAAAACTATGGACTTTATGGAAGTTTGTGGGTACAAAAGGACTTTCAAACATAGTCGAAAACCAATTTTATCTGGCAGATGTAGCAAGAGACTATATCAAAAATAACAGCGATTATACATTGTATAGCTTTGGTCAATCCTTGTCCATTTGTTTCAATTACAAAAATATTCCACCAAAACGATTGTGCTCATTGCTTTATGAAAAAGCAGAAATTATGGTCGGCTTTGGAACTTTTGAAGGACAAGATTTTATTCGCCTGGTGACTATTAATTCCGAGAATTCTCGGGAAGACATTTTAAACTTTTTAAAAAAAATTGAGCAGTTTGTTGTCGAAAATGAAGAACTCTTGCTGGTTGATTCTTCTGAAATTGCAAAAAGTGTTTTATAGTCTTATTCAATGTTTAAATACCTAAAATTCTGATTTATCACGGGTTTCTGATTTTTTCAAAACGAATGAAGTTACAGCGCAATTGAATGACTGAATCGATTTGATTTTTTCTAAAATTAAACTTTCCATTTTAGTTATATTTGATTTTGAGGTATTGCTTTTTTAGTTATATTTAGGCTATAAAACCAAATGACATGAAAGCAATAATCTCCCTTTTTTGCACTCTAGGTATGTTATTTCAAATGAGTGCGCAAGACACCCTTTCTCCCATAATTTTTATTTACGATGCTAGTGGTTCGATGTGGGGACAAATCGAAGGACAAACTAAAATGCAAATCGCATCTTCTGTTTTGTCCAATGCGGTTGACAGCCTTTCGAAAGACCAAAATGTGGGTCTCGTAGCTTATGGTCATCGAAAAAAAGGAGACTGCAAGGATGTTGAATTTTTGGTCGAAATGGACAATGGAGACAAAAGCCGCATTACTACATCACTTGAAAAGATTAAACCGTTGGGGAAAACACCGCTGGCGTATTCGGCTAAGCGGGTGATCGATACACTGAGCGTCAAAAAAAAGAAAGCGACCATCATTTTGATAACTGATGGCATTGAATCCTGTGGCGGAAATATTTGCGATGTGGTAAGAGCTGCCCGTGAAAGGGGTATTGATTTCAAACTGCATATCATTGGGTTTGGATTGAAAGATGATGAGACCGATCAACTCAAATGTGCTGCCCTCGCTGGTGGTGGGCAGTATTATGACGCTGCCGATGCTGGCGATTTGGGGGAAGTTCTCCACGAAGCCACCGAAGCGACAGTCGATAAGCCAGAAAAAAGTCTGTCTGTTTTTGCAGTTAAAAACGGAAAACCTATTGATGCCTATATCAAAGTTTATCTAGTGGGCACTAAGGAATGGTCTCAATCAGCACGAACCTATAAGGATACAGCATTTTTACACCCTTCTCCAGGAACGTATGATTTAGAGATAAAACCATTGGGAAATAGTGACGTAAACGCTCTTGTTCTCAAAGGAGTTGAATGTTTCAAAGATTCTATTGTTCATCAAACGGTGAGTTTTGATGGAGGGAAAATTAATGTGATCACTTTAAATAATGGCGAAGGTTGGGATGCGGTTGTCACGGTTTATAATAAAATCACGGGGAAAAGCGCAGCTAGAGGCCGAACTTACGGAAGATCAGATGTTTACGAAGTAAATCCAGGATTATACGACGTTGAGGTGAAGGCATTGGTGATTAAAGGATTGGACATCATCCATCGCATTGAAAATGTAGAGGTCAAAGCCAATGAAACCATCGATGTAGAACATAATTTTAAAAGTGGAGTGGTAATGATCGGAGCTTCGAGTGATGATGGATTAGTGGATGCAGTCGTAAATATCAGGGATCTGGACAATAAAAAATCCGTGGCAAATGGCAGAACTTACACCAGGCCAACCAACAACCCTAAAAAATTTGTTTTAAACCCCGGAAAATATACTGTTACGTTGTCTGCTTTAGGTGATTTCAAAGGAAAAAAGGAAACTTTTACCATTGAAGTAAAAGAAGGGGAAACCGTAGAAAAAATAACTAAATTTTAATCGTAGAGTAATGCGAAAATTGATTAAACCTACAAGCTTGCTGTTGTACCTTCTAACAATGATGGTTTTCTTTTCTTTGGGTTCATGGTATGCTGTCGCAACAGATGCTGCTAAAGGACAAATGCTTGCAGGAGGCGCAATTGTGTTGTTCCATGGTGTTGTTGTTGCATTTTTTGCTTTTTTTGCGGCACTATTCTTAGTTTACAATTCGCCTCATAAAACTGTTGTTATTGCCAATCAAATTTTAGCCGTTGTGTTGGTGGTTTTGATAGTGATTTTTGTATTAAAAAGATCCACTAGAGAACGGGATAAA
Source organism: Saprospiraceae bacterium (assembly GCA_028277915.1). Classification (GTDB taxonomy): domain Bacteria; phylum Bacteroidota; class Bacteroidia; order Chitinophagales; family Saprospiraceae; genus JAHDHW01. Next base: position 5,115 of record JANQFJ010000228.1, on the reverse strand, counting down.
TCCAATTCGGTGAAAATTGAAATCAATCATTCAAACCAATTTGGTTTGATAAAAAACGAATCGACTCTACTACTTCCTGAGCTTCAAAGTGGTTAATTGAAAATTCCAAATTATTCTTTTGTGAAAACCATATTTTGTTCATCGGAAAGGGATGCATTAAATCGGTAGTCATCCACATCTAGTGATTTAATGGATTCCGCTTTGTTGATCCTGTTTTTGATGATTAATCGGGCCATTGTTCCGCGTGCTTTTTTAGCATTGAAACCAATCACTTTGTATGCACCGTTACGCAATTCCTTAAAATGAACATGAATGAGTTTGCCCTCAAGCAGATCGGGTTTCATTGCATGGAAATATTCTTTGGAAGCGAGGTTGAGAACAAGGTTATTGCCGGAAGCTGCGAGATCGTCATTGATCAGTTCTGTAATTTTTTTATCCCAAAATTCATACAAATTTTTCTTTCTCCCGTTTCTCAATCGGGTACCCATTTCGAGTCGATAAGGCTGCATCAAATCCAGTGGTGTCAGTACGCCGTACAATCCCGACAGGATGCGCAGGTGTTTTTGTGCAAACTCAAAATCTGCTTCGTCGAATGTCTCAGCCTGCAAGCCGGTGTACACATCTCCCTTGAAGGCCAAAACCGCTTGTTTTGCATTTTCGAGTGTAAAAGGGGTTTCATAATTTTGATACCTTTCGACATTCAGTTCAGCAATTGCATCACTGACACTCATGAGCTTTTTCAAACTTCTAGCAGATTTTTTCTTTAAAACAGCAACTAGTTTATCACTTTCGGCCAGCAGACGCGGTGTGCTGTGGCTGGTTAATTCCGTTTCACTAAAATCAAGTGTTTTTGCAGGAGATATTAATAGGATCATTTTATTAAAATTTTGTCTGAGCTTGCAAAATTAATAAATAACAGTCGCTTTGATAAAATTGTTTTTCAGGAGAATCACTAAAAGCAAAAATCTTTTCCAGTTGCTTGAGCAAAGATTACTATATTTAACCCAAGTTGCGGATAGTTCAATTGAAACGGAGAATTTTGTGAAAATCTTTGATTTTGATTCAAAATTGGACGATTTCGGTTGGATTAAAAATTATCCGCAACTTGAATTATTTAATTAATTTAACAGAATTCATACAGCGGAATGCATTTGAATATCGTATAAAAAGTAAGTAAAAGGTATCTGGTTGAAAAAAACATTTGGAGTATTGTTGGTTGTCTTGTTTGTGGTGTGTTCGCTTTCAGGACAAAACAGGATGGAGCGCCCTGTACAGGTTCAGCTCAATTTTTCCGGTGCATTTTTGAAAGCTTTTGGAAATGTATTGTCTGATTCTGAAGTGGAAAAATTGGAAGTTTCAAACTGGGTTTTACCAGGGATTTCAGCTGGTTATCACTACAAAAAACTATTGTATTTTGGTTATTCTTTCACGCCTGCCCGCGATTTGGTTTTGAAAGAAGATTGGGGTTTCAGTGATGAAAAGGATGGACGAATTAGCGTGGATTACACCACTGGATACTTACATAATTTGGAGCTTCGGGTTTCACCGTTTGAAATTGGGTTCTATGGCCAGTTGTTTTTCAATCACATTCCCAAAGTGAATTATACCATGGACTTTAAACGAAAATACACAGAGGTGATCATTGGGGAAAATGGATACCAGACTGATCTTTTAGCGACGTGGAATTTTAAAGCGGTGAATTCCCTGGGAGTTGGTTTTGGGTACAACTGGGTTTATCGCAATGGCATTTCCGTCAATATCGGCATCGCTTTTCCAATAATAAAAAGCCCGTTTTATGAAAATATCGAAATCACGCCGACAGACTCTTCGGTATCATTTGCTCCGAATGACTTAGATTTAGCCAAACTGTCTTTGGAAAATGAATCTTTTTACTTTCCCGTCCAATTATATTTGAACGTTGGTTACAACTTCAGGATCACAAAAAAAGAAACTACAACCGGCGACAGATTTTGATGCGCTACTCCCGCAAAAAGTCCAATTCCCCATCTTCCAATATTTTGGCAATAACTGAAGGTTGCCCCATTGTTTTTTCATGACGGCGAATTTTTACAATATAGTCAACTCCTTTTATGATATCGGAATTGATTTCACCGAAATTAGCCGGATATGGTTGGCTGCTGATATTGGCAGATGTGGCTACCAATGGGAAACCAAACGTTCCAATCAGTTCTTTGCAAAAATCATCTTGAGCAATCCGAATAGCGATGGTATTGTCTGAAGCAATGAGGTTGTCGGGTAGATTGCGTGCGCCTTCAAAAACCATTGTCAATGGACGTGAGTGATAATAAAGAAGTGTTTCGATTCGTGGTGGAACCTCTTTGACGTATTTTTTCAACATTTCGATTGAATCCACCAGGATGACAAAATTTTTGGAGGTAGCTCGTTTTTTGAGTTGGTATATTTTGTCAATTGCTGCTTTGTCACAGGCATTGCAGCCTACACCCCAAATAGTGTCTGTTGGATATAAAATAAGTCCACCTTTACTTAAAACAGAAGTGATGTCTTCTATTTTGTCCTTTTCAAACATAAATGTGTTTAAATTTGTTTTAGTCATAGCTTGCATAAGTCTAAATTTTTAAATGGCTATTATTTAAAGGATTATATTATGAAAAAATCAAATGTTCAAAATTCAATCCAAATAAAAAACCATTTATGTAGTAAAGATAACCAAATCGCAATATAATAATTTCTAAGTGTGTTAAAAAAGGAGTAGTTTTATACTTTTAGAACACAACAATTATTACTGCGATATTGATTTCATTTTTAGTATAAAAATTTGCTTTGTTTAAAAGAACACAAAAATAAAGGTTTTTGCTGTCTTTTAATTGCCAAAAAATTAAACGATAAGCAAACCCTGTACAATATATAAAGTTATTGAAAACTATAAGCAGCTTGCAAAATTACCATTAAAATGGTACAGTAATAGAGTTTAAAACACATAGCTAGAGTTGCACCAAAAACGTTTATCTTGATCAAAGTCAAACATACCTTAATAATCCTTACTTTTCTGCTAGGTTGCATTGTCAACACAGAAGCGAAGCATATCATAGGGGGAGAGATTACTTATGTCTGCCTTGGAAATGATAATTATCGGTTCACCATGTTTGTTTACCGGGACTGTAGTACCAATGACGGAGCCGAATATGATAACCCTGCAGCAATTACAATATATAAAGGGAATTCAGAACCATATAACACGGCTGCTGATTTTGAAGTTTATATTTCTGGGAGTATCGAATCAATACCCCCGGATGATAATCCATGTTTGATACAACCACCGGGCATTTGCGTCCAAAAAGCTACCTACGTATTTGAGGAGAATTTGCCCATGGGCCCTGAGAGCTACCATGTAGTATATCAGCGATGTTGTAGAAATGAGACGATCACGAATATATTTAATCCAGGTGATTCGGGAGCAACTTACACGATTGAATTGACTCCTAAAGCCCAGCAAGTTTGCAATGATAGCCCGGTTTTTAATGATTTTCCACCAATATTGATTTGCGCAAATCAGCCTTTGGTTTTTGACCATTCTGCTTCAGATGCAGATGGAGACCAATTGGTTTATGAATTTTGCAGCCCGATACTAGGAGGTGGTTTGGCGGGATTGCCAGGAAATCCAGGAAGTGCAAATGATTGTAACGGAGTACAACCTGACCCGGCTTGTCCTCCACCTTTCCCAGATGTAAACTTTATTTTACCCACTTATACCGAATTAAATCCTATGGCAGGTAATCCACAAGTGAGCATTGATCCGGTTACAGGAGTTATTTCTGGGACACCAAATATCTTGGGGCAATTTGTAGTGGGGGTCTGTGTGAATGAATTTCGAAACGGCGAATTGCTGAGCATGACCAGAAGAGATTTTCAGTTTAATGTGGCGAGTTGTACACCCACCGTTGATGCTATGATTGATTACGATGAGTTGATCGGTGATGATCAATATGTTATAAATGCTTGTGGAGAGACTGAAGTTACATTTACCAATCTGAGTGTCCAGCAGCAATTTATCAATGAATATCGCTGGACTTTTGACATTAGTGGAAATACGGAAATTTTCAATGAATGGGAACCTACAGTCACTTTTCCCGGGATTGGAACCTATGCCGGAAAATTATTTCTCAATCCACAGGACCCAGATTGCAACGATACAGCTGATATATTTGTAAATATTTATCCTGCAATAGAAGCTGATTTTTCTTTTGATTATGATACTTGTGTTGCAGGTCCGGTTGATTTTACAGATTTGTCACACTCGGATGCAGGTCCTGGAACGATCACAGACTGGAACTGGACTTTTTCAAATCAGGGAAATTCCACAGATCAAAATCCTTCTTTCCAGTTTATGGACCCTGGAAATTTGCCTGTTTCACTTACAGTAACTGATGTGAATAACTGCCAGGATACAGAGACTCAACCCATAGAATGGTTGCCTGCTCCCGCCATAATAGTGATCGAACCGAGTACTTTTGAAGGATGTGATCCGATGGAAGTGTTTTTCAATAATTTATCCTTTCCGATTGACTCGACCTATGATATCGTATGGGATTTTGGAGATGGAAATACGAGTAACGAAATCAGCCCCACTCATATCTATAATGAGCCAGGCGTATATGATATTTCTTTAGATATAACGTCTCCTTTGGGTTGTTATATCGGAGATTCCTGGAACAGCTGGATTATCGTTCGTCCTTCGCCAACTGCTGATTTTTCATACACTCCAAGAGAATTGAGTTCTTTTGATCCCACTGCTCATTTTACAGACCATTCTATTGATGCTGTTTCGTGGTTTTGGGATTTTGATGGAGACGGTTCGTCAACAGAAATTAATCCTTCCTTTACATTTCCAGATACCGGTGTACAGGCAGTTACATTGATTGTAACCCATCAAAGCGGTTGTCAGGACAGCGTTACGCAGTATATTGATGTTATCCCGAAAGTCACCTATTTTCTTCCCAATGCTTTTACTCCCAACAGTGACAATGTAAATGACTTTTTTAAAGGAAAAGGAATTTTTGAGGGAATGGAAAATTTTAAACTTTCCATCTGGAATCGCTGGGGTGAATTGGTTTTTGAAACTAATGATCCAAATGA
>JANQFJ010000199.1 GCA_028277915.1 Saprospiraceae bacterium | reverse complement strand
TCATAATGTTACTTAAGGCTGATTTTAAAATAAGTTACGTTAAAATTGTTTAATTTTTGTGCTTTTGTGGTTTCAAGGTTGATGTCAGTAAACTGTTCTTTGATGGTTTCATTTGTTTTGAAATTTCGTAACAATTGATTGATAAGTCCAAATTGCTCGCGAATGTTTTCAAGATAAGCATAACCCGTGAGAGTAATCAACATTTTGACTTTTACTGGTTTAAATTTTTTCTTTGCTTCCGTTTTGCTGGTTTTTCCTTTTTTTTTGCCCTTACGCGTTTTTTTCGTTTTTGGCACATTGGTTTTGATGGTTTGGTCTAAGTAGCTGATTTCAAGGCTATCAATCCATATACCATCCGGCAATTGTTTGGGGATGATGGCCAGCAAGTTTGCAACTTTGCTCTCTGTCCGAATGGATTTGAAGGTATTTAATTTAGCTGCCAAAGTATTGTTTTCATTTTGAAGTTTTTTTGTTGACGCGTCTTTAAATGAACCAAGTTCTGCATTAATTGATTTCAGCTGCTTTTTTAATTTTGCCACCTTTTGATTAGAAAAAATAAATGTTGTAATAAGGATGCTTAAAGTGACAATTCCAGAAATAACCAGCGCTTTATAATTAATTTTATTACCTAGCTTGGGACTTATGGGTTGGGTTAGTTTTGATTTCTTTTCTGATAAATCGATGTTTGCAGCTGAAGCAACCGTGTCGACAAGCCCTATACCAAAAGCATAAAGATATTCCGGCACTTGTGGTGTGATGTTTTGAAAAATTTGTTGTGTTTCGATAGGCATTATTTTCATCTTAAGATCTTCCGATAAGCGCTGTGATAGCTCTGTGCCGTTTTCAGAGGTTAACAGAAGGATTTCTTCTATCTCAATTTGACTATCTTGTCGATTGAAGTAGTCTAGTGAAACTCGAATCTCATTAATTAGGCGTGTCATCAAAGCGTTGGGGTCAGTTGGTTGAGTAGTTGACGCAGTTGGCAACCTTAATTGAAATTCACGGACAAATTGAGGAATGCCTTTGTCGATGATGATGATTTTTCCGGACACTTCACCTTTTTCAATTAAGGCAATGGCTTTATCTTCTGGAATGTACTCCTTAACATTTAGACTTCGTATCAAACTTAAAGGTGAGGGCTCAATTCGGCTGATTTGTAGGGACGCTTGTTCCAATATGTGAGCATAGTTTTCCATTATGTCCTTCTTGATCGCAGTGAATATGATTCGAATTTGACGCACTCCGTTTGCTTTGATGGTCATAGGGTGATACGCGAACGAAAGTTCATCTAAGGAAAATGGAATATATTTACTCGCCTCAAATTCAACTACCCCTTTAATTTCACTTGATTGCATCCATGGTATGATGAATGAGCGAAAGATGATTTCTTTTGCTGGTACGGACAATTTGACATTTGTAATCGCAACGTCTTGATGATGGAAGGCGTCTTGAAGTTTGGAGATCAATTTTAGGCCTTCAGGAACAAAGGCTTCCTCGGGCTTTGCTTCAACGTTTTCATCCTTGTGCAAAACCTTGAAAAATTTTGTAGGAACGGTTCCAGTTGATTCAACAACATAGAAAGCGTCATCGCCCCAATAAATGCCAATGTTTTTTCGTTCTACCATTTTATATAACTTTTTGTTTTGCTTTAAGTTGAGACTTTTTTTTCACAAAATGCTATTTTTTTATATTTCTGGATTGCGATTTTAACCATTTGTCGATTTCATGCTTATCAAATCGCCAGACACCACCAATTTTCATTCCAGAAATTTTACGTTGGTTCAGCCAATTGTATATGGTTTGTTTTTTCAGCTTAAGATATTTGGCCAAATCATCGACATCAAGGAGATTTTTCATATTTTCCCCTTTTTCTATAATTTGCTTAACTATAAAATTTAAAAACTAAGGAAAATTTACAATTTTCAAATTAATATACTAAAATATAAGTTTTTTTCGTATTTTCTTAAAGATTTATCTAAATTTCATTAAACTATAATAAACTTACTTTGTCAATTGTTTTGTAAATTATTTCAAAACAAAGGGTTAAATAAACAAGGCTGATTATGGCTTAATATACGATATTTATGCTTAAAACATCGGTATTATCAATTCCTCCGCCCGACTCATTAAGGAAACTGATAACCTGGAAGGTATGACCGTCTAAGGTCTCATTATAGGCAATATAATTACCCGCGGAGTTTGACAGCTGGTTGGCAAAAGTGCGGGCTAAAGCGCCCATGGCAAGGATTTTTGCTTGCGTGTCACGAATTCTCTTTTGAGTGAGTAGCGATTGGCTTATGTTTAAGCTTACCGCGCTAATTGCCAAACCCATCAGCACAACTATGATCATGAGTACAGTTAGAAAAACAACGCCTTTATTATTATTTCGCAGTTCTCGCAGCATAGGAAAGGGAATGGTCTCTATTTATTAGTTTGAATCTTAATCTGCCGAGCATTTATATAGCTGTGGCATTGTGGACATTTGTACAGTTCCTGTTCCTCAAAACTCATAAATATATGCGTACATACAGGACATTGTAGCAAATGACTTGTCTCCATTTCAACACTAACTTTATAATAATTATAAAATACCCATAACACAAAAACAAGTGATATTGAAAAACATAGATATACGGCAATGGCAAAATTGAGATCTATTTTTATCATTTATATTCTAGCTTAAGCGGTTTATAGGGCGGGATATGGGAATCAATTCCAACATCATCAATTTCAAGTGATTCCTGACTTTGAAAATTTTTTGTCGTTGGGAACGTTAACTTTATTGTTGCCTTAGGGCGCGTCAACATGTTTTCCGATTTCGGTTTAGTAAGATGAATGTCCGTTGGGGAATAAAGATTAGACTTTTTGTGTTTAGTTACAAATGTTTGTGGGGCCGGTGGGAGATTTGAAGACTGTAGGTTCCTATTTTGATCAATAAGATCACGTTGCTTGAGGATAGAGCCCAGAAATATTAATTCAGGCCTGATGCGCTCCTGCTTTAAGGGAAATACAAATATGAAAGCGCTAAAAATTATCAGATGGATTAAGAGGGATAAAAGTATGGATTTACTTGTTAAATATCGTGGTAGATTAAATTTCAAAATCATTATTTCTCTTGATTTGTTGCAATATTAATCCTTTCAATACCTAAGTTTCGGCACAAGTCCCACACGTCAACTATACGGCCAACTGAGGCCCGTCGGTCAGCTTTGATTAATATTGTTTGTGCTGCAGAATTTGATTGTGAGAGATTTTCTTTCAGCTCTTTTAAGGCCGCGATCCTACCATTGACATAAATAACGTTTTCCCTCGTGATTGTGATGATAAAATTTTCTTCCTTAATGACGTCGCTTGTCAGTGCTTTTGGTAACTTAACATTAATGGCCGATTGAAACGTAAATGAAGAAGATAACATGAAGAAAATAAGGAGTTGAAATATAACATCAATCAGAGGCGCAATGTCAATCTGGCCAAGTCCATGTTCTAATTTTGTATCGCGTTTAAATTTCATATTATGCTCGGGACGTTGCCATTTGGCACATAAGGTTTACAAGTTCGCTTGCGGCTCTTTCCATATCTAGGACAAAGTGATTGATGCGGTTAATAAAATAGTTGTATGCGACAAAAGTCGGAATGGCTATCATCAAACCGGCAACGGTTGTTAAAAGCGCCTCTCCGATTCCGCCTGCTAGATCGCCAGGCGTAACCGGATTAAGGGATGCTGCGCGGACCTGGATGGTATGAAAGCTTGCAGTCATTCCCGTGACAGTTCCTAACAATCCGAGCAATGGAGTTATGTGTGCAATGGTCGCCAGGGCCGTTAATCTGCTTTCAAGCTTTGGGATTTCATAGAGACTTGCATCCTCCATGCTTTCTTTGATTTCTTCACGATCAGCTCCAAATTTAATAAGGCCACCTTTTAATATCCGTGCTATGGGTGAACGAACGTTTTCGCAAGTTTCGACAGCCTCTTTTATGTTGTTATTTTTAACCTGCTCAAAAATGGTTTTCTTAAGTTCTTGAACGTTGGTCTTAATACTTGCAAAGTAAATCAGCTTCTCAATAATGATGCCAAGAGCAAACATGGAACATAGTAAAATCGGAGCCATGATGGGTCCCCCAGCCTTAATTAAACTCCATGCACTCATTTCCCAAATACCACTCATCTTATCCTCCTATTTTTTAGAAACAATTTCCAAGCAACAAGATGCAAACAAATTTCATCCTCAATTTCCCAATATTCAAACTATTCATTGGAATTTGAACTTTGACTATTGTGGTTTGTTTGCAGCTTGTTACTTGTATCTTGTAACTTAATAGTTTATTGATTAACCGTATTTTCTTCAATCCATTCCAGTCGTTCTTGTGCAAATTTCAACTCATCTGCATTAAGACCGATTATTTTATCATAAATGTTCTTAGCTTCGTCCCATTGTTCGTTATCTTCAAAAATGCGTGCTACTCGTAAATAAGCCTTTACAACCCATTTTTTTTCATTCGGGTATAAATAGGGAATTTTAAAGTATTCATCAATAGCCTCTTTTGATTGGTTAATAAGCTCGTAACTATCAGCTATGGAAAAATGGAGCTGCGCATTATTGATCTGGCTTTTGCCTTTTTCAGATTTTAATGCTTCAGTATATTCATCAATAACTTTTTTGTAGTCTTTTCTAGACCTGTAGAATTCTGCTAACTTAAAGTGTGCATCACGCTTAAATTCTGGAGAAGTTGCAATAATGCTTTGATAGGTTTTCATGGCTGAGGCTGAATCTAGTTCTTTTGAGAATATGCCGGCAATGGACAATTTTGCTTTGGCAGATAATTCGTGATCACTTTTTAAATCGATTTCATTTAAAATCGATATGGCTTGGTCATATCGTTCACTTGCTTGGTATGCTTGTCCCAGCTGATATCGAACAATATCTACTTTATCGCTGCCTGGGAAACGATCAATAAATTCTTGATAATAGCTAATGGCATTGTTGAAATCAAATGAATTAAGGTAATGGTCTCCTATCCAGATAAAAGCTTCTTGGGCAATGGTTGTTTCTGGAAATTTGTTTGTTAATAGTTTAAATCGCTTTAATGATTCTTTTACGTTGCCCATGTTGTAGTAAGATTTTGCAATGTTTAATTCGGATTTTCGAATAATTTCGGAATGTTCTGGAAAATTCTTGATAATTTTTTCAAAAATTTTCAAAGCTTGGGGATGCTCCTCTAAATTAAAATGGGCCAGCCCTAACAAAAAATTTGTCTCAGCTAGATATTCGGACGTTTTTGAAGCATTTTTGATGAAATCCCGAATATGATCACGTGTGTTAATCCAGTCTCCTTTTTGAAAATATGCCACGGCTAAATAATATTGCACTTCTATTAAATACCGACTATCCGGAAAATTGGCTTGAAGGCTTTGAAATGATAAAGTGG
>JANQFJ010000165.1 GCA_028277915.1 Saprospiraceae bacterium | reverse complement strand
TATTAATTAATAGTGCTGATCGTTGGGGGTTTTTACTTTTTCCAGCAACCATTCACGTTCTGCCAACCTGCTGGTTGCCGCCATTTCTTTTTCAAGGATTTGCAAAATCTTTTTATTTTTCTCTCCTGCATGAATTATTTTTTTTTACAAAACGGATCAGGTTTAAATAGTTCTCACGGTGATACCCCAGGTCTTTTTGGCGGTGAATGTAACGGGAAAAACTGTCAAGCAAAGAATCCAGTGCATTGTATTCCCCCAATTCGAAATAACTTTTCAGCAGCATTCTTCGGGCATCGAGATTGTTGAGCACATCTTTAAATTCGGTTTGAAGTAGTAAGCGCATCGCCCACTTGTATTTTTGTTGTTGAAAGTAAAAAAAAGCAAGATTGTACCGCCAGGTATTTTCTCTTTCTCGAGGGTGTAAATATTTTTTATAATCTTCCAAAAACTGCTCAACCCAGTCATTTTCTGCCAAAGCCACTCCAAGCCGCGTGATATTTTTATAGGTAAAAGAAGAAAGGATGCCTTCTTCCAAAAGTGTTTCATTTTTCAAACCGGCGCGGAGTAATTCAAATGCTTCTCTGATAAAACCACGATCTCCGGCGTTCAACCTTTTTATACAATAATTCACGGCAAACAAGTAAATATCCCGAATCTCAGAAGCAGGAAAGAGGGTCCAATGTCGATCTATGAGTAGTTTGAGTTGTTCGAAATGGGATTCTGATCTTTCAATTTCATTTTTTTCCAAATTTTCAATTGCTGAGTAGCACCGAAAATACAAGGCAACAGCAGGCACTTCCAAATACGTTCCCGACGCTATCAGTTGCAAAACTTCGTGCAACAAATTTAAGTCATAAACCTGCCCGGACATCGTTTGGTGGGATTGCATATTGCAGCTAAGGCGCAAAACGCTCGAAATATAGGAAATGGTCAATTGATCAGCGATGGACTGAAAATTCATATCACCGCTCCTGCGCTGCGGCATGGTATATATAGCTTCTTCCATTCCCAGTTGGTATTTCTGAAAGTAATATTTGCTGTTTCGCTGTGATTCGTTTTCTAATAGTTGGTGCGCATTTGCTATTTCTTTTTCAAAGAACACCCCCAGGCCTTTTTTTCTCAGCGATTTGCAAAGACTGAGATGAGATTGGATAATGTCATTTTCCAGCTCGGATTGACTTAGGTACTTTTTTAAAATTTTCAATAAAAATGAAGTGGTATGTCGCAGTTTTATTTCATTAAAAGTTTCGTTCAAAAATACATGTTTAAAAACAAGTTCTCTGTGAAGTGCGGTTGGCTTTAAATTATGGATTGCATCATCGAGATATTCAAAGAGTCGTATGGCATCATTCCGTTGATTGTAGTATGGCGAATGGCTGAATTTTCTAAATTCACGCCAATCCCGCTTTGACAGGCGCTTTAAATAGACGACCAGGTTACTTTTTTGCATTCGAAATTTCTTGTTTTGTTTGATAAAAATAAAGTTATTTATCTGATTATCAATATAATAAGGATTTGTATTAAATTATTTTTTTAAAAAATTGTTTTTGGAAATAGGAAAATAATTATTGACTTTTGAAATGTGCACCGCCAGAATCATTTGAAATTTTTATTACCGAAGAAAAAACGAGGTGTTTTTTGGAGTTTGTCAATCGACTTATTCCAACAATTCTAAAAAATGCTTTGGTTCCAAAAAGAGAACATTATGAATAAATCGACGCTAATAATATTGTTGTTTGGATTTTTGTCTCCACAGTTTTCAAATGCACAAGGTTGGGAAAAAACCTATGATGGCGGAGTTGACGAAATAGTTTCTGCAGCGGATAGAACGCTAGATGGCGGTGTCATCATGGCAGGAATACAAGTCAATGACACCTCAAGTATTGAAACACCTTTTATGTACAAAACGGATGAAGACGGGAATTTACAATGGCAATTTTATAAAACTGATGCCGCCAACGATTTTGTGCAGGTGTATGATGTTGAAGCATTAAGCGATGGAAATTTCCTGTTGACTTTTGTTTCGAGTCCCGTCACTCCAACTGGCGTTGGAGCTACCATTCAGAAATTGGATTCGAATGGCAATATTATTTGGTCTGTAGTGCCTGGTGTAGGCATATTGGACTGGGCAAGAGATGCGAAAGAAACTCCATCGGGGGATATTATGGTGGTTGGAGGTTATTTAAATACTTCAAATACTGTTCAATCAACAGGAACAATAAGGTTGGACGCTGATGGAAATTTTCTCTGGAGTCAAGGAATAGAATCTGATTCCATATTGCCATACTGGTCTGGTGGCCTGGCGATTTGTGCAGATGGAGGAGTCGTTACAGTAGGATATTATGGATTCTTCAATGGAGATCAAAGTGCATTTGCAACAAAATATGACAGTACCGGAAATATTGTTTGGGAAAATGAATACTTCAAACAATATGCACAATTTGCCATTGATGCAATCGAAATGCCAACTGGCGAAATTTTAATGGGAGGAATGTCAGCAACGGATTTCAACGAATATGATGCCGCGCTTTACAAGTTGGATGCGGATGGAAATGAAACCATGTTTCAATCTTATCCATTAACTGGATCAGAAAATATGTTCAATATAAGGTTGACACCTGATGGCAATATTGCAATGGCCGGAAATGTAAATGGAATAGGAGCAGGTGATGATGATTTTTATTTAATGAAATTAGACACCGCGGGAACCGTACTTTGGACCAATACTTTTGGAAGAAGCAATTCTGATATTTTATCGGATGTAATGGTAACTGATGATAACAAATTTTACCTGGCTGGCTATACCGAAAAATCTGATAATTCCATAGATGCTTTCCTTATCAAAACAGATAGCCTGGGGAATAGCATCACAAATGAGCTGAATGGAAAACTGTACTTTGACGAAAACCTTGATTGCGTTTTAGATGGTAATGAAAATGGTTTTGCGCAATGGTTGATCGAAGCAAAAAAAGGAGACTTAAGTTATCTTGCCTTAACTGATACTTTGGGGGATTATTCCATCACGCTGGATACCGGAACTTATGAAATTTTGGTATTTCCCGTTTCCCCTTATTGGGAAGTTTGCGATTCCAGTTTTACGGTAAATTTTACCAACTTTTTTGAAACCCAAACTGAAGACATTGCTGCACAGGCAATTGTCGATTGCCCACTTTTGGATATTTCAATCGGAACCACGTTTTTGAGAAGATGTTTTGAAAGCACTTATTTTGTTCAATATTGCAATTATGGAACAACGACTGCGGAAGATGCAAATATTGAAATCATTCTGGACCCGTTTATGGAATTTCTCAGTTCGAGCATTACTTTGGATGCACAAATTGGCGATACGCTTTACTTCAACGTCGGAGATGTGAATATTGGAGAATGCGGAGATTTCAATTTTGATATTCTGCTGGAAGAACCGGGTCTGCCTTGTGATTCCATCCCACTTGGACAAACACATTGTGTTGAAGCGTACATTTTCCCAGATTCTCTATGTCTTCCGATTGAAGATTGGTCTGGCGCAAGCGTTGAGGTAGATGCTTCCTGCGATGGAGATTCAATATCCTTTTATATTCAAAATGTTGGAACTGCTCCGACGACATCTAATTTGCAATATTTTGTAATCGAAGATGATGTGATTTTGTATCAGGAAAATTTCAGCCTGGAACCCAGTGAAAATGAAGTCATTTCAATTGAAACTAACGGCTCAACGTTTAGGCTGGAAGCAGAACAGGAACCCAATCATCCGGGCATGAGCATGCCGAGTGTAAGTGTGGAAGGATGTGGTGATGAAAATCTGATATTCACCTTTGGATTTGTAAATATTTTTGCGCAGGATGATGGAGATCCTTTCGTGGATATTGATTGCAGGCAGAACACCGGAGCCTTTGATCCAAACGATAAAATGGGATTTCCCTCGGGGTTTGGAGCTGAAAATTACATTTACCGTGGGCAGGATATTGAATATTTAGTTCGCTTTCAAAACACAGGTACAGATACAGCCTTCAATGTGGTTATTCGCGATAAACTCAGCGAGTTTTTGGACATTACTTCTGTTCGTCCGGGCGCATCTAGTCATCCCTACGATTTTGGCATTTCAGCAGAAGGAGAATTGATATTTACCTTTGAAAACATCATGTTGCCAGACAGCAATATCAATGAAGCAGCCTCACACGGTTTTGTGAAGTTCAAAATTTCACAAAACCTCACCTTGCCATTGGAAACCAAAATTTACAATTCAGCAGCCATTTATTTTGATTTCAATGCACCAGTCATTACCAACGAAACTTTGCATACCATTGGTGAAAGTATTTTTACGGTGAGCATTGATCCGGTTTTAACTTCTGAAAATCAGGTGACCGTATATCCAAATCCTTTCAGCAATTTTGCAAAATTTGAAATTGAAGGTAAGGATATTCAAAATGGCGTTTTCAAATTGTACGATGTGACAGGAAGGCTGATACGGCGAGAACATTTCAGCAGCAATAATTTTATTCTTCATAAGAAAGAGCTGCCAACTGGGATGTATTTTTTCACGATTGAAAATGCCGGTCAGTTAATCGCAAGCGGGAAAATTGTAGCACAATAATTATCGCATAAGACCATTTTTCCATTTCATGAAAGCTTTGTTGTTGGAGGACAGCAAAGCTTTTTATCACCAGCCTTTGTCCAAGATCTGTTCTAATTCGGTTAATACTTATTTCCGTTTTTGAATGGTATAATTCTAGAAATTATCATAATTTCTTTAGTGCAGAATCCAAATTCATAGCTCTTCGCCATGCAGCCAGTTGACCAAGATGCATGGCTTCGTGGGTGACACACATGAAATGAATGCAATCAATTAACCTGGGGAAATATGCACTATACCGCCATTTTTTGTCCGCGAGTAATGCTTCATGATCAATTTTTAAAAGTAAACTTTTGACCTTTTGATGCTGATTAGAAAGTTCAGATAAAAGGGTTTCTTTTGCAGGGTAGAGATTCGGATTAATCTCCGGCAACCTTGGATCGCCAGGCCCTTTTCTTAAAAAAAGAGTTTCCCATCCTTCGGGAATTTCATAGGTTCCGCCAAGATATTTGGTCGTTAAAGCGCTACCAGTCACCAGGTGTCCGAGTGTAAAAGCTGGATGGTTTTCCAATCCTTTTGAAGGCAAAAAGCAAAGCTCTTCCTGAGATAAATCATTTACGAGTGCTGCCGCGTAGGCTAAATTAAAATCGTATTGGTGAATGATGGATTGGATGAGCGCATCTAACATTTTGAGGAGTTAATTAAGTGGAAAAGTGGTTAATCTTGATGATTGGTCAATTACTGCTATCCAGAGTCAGTTCCAAGTCAACCAATTCCTGTTTTCGTTTTATCTGAACCGTGATTTTATCACCGGGTTGGTATTTTTCCAGCGTCAGGAGGAGGTCTGCCTGTGATTTGACCGTTTCGCCATTGATTCCTTTGATAATATCCCCAAGGTCAATCTCACCGTAACGATTGCGTGTTGTGGGACGGATACCGGCCTCTTCTGCTGCACTATTTCTTACTACATTTAAAACCAAAACACCTTCTTCTCCCAGTTGATGCATCGCTCGCTGATTGGCTAATTCTATACCAAGTGTCGGGCGCATAAGTTTTCCATGTTCGATCAGTTGTGGAACAACCCAGTTGACTACATCCACGGGGATGGAAAATCCAATGCCGGCATACGCTCCGGAAGGGCTGTAAATAGCAGTGTTGACACCAATGAGTTTTCCGCTTGAATTCAGAAGTGGTCCGCCGGAATTTCCAGGATTGATCGCTGCATCAGTCTGGATGGCATCGCGGATTGGCAAACCGGAGACGGAGTTGATCTCTCTTCCCAAAGCGCTAATAATACCTGTCGTCAGCGTCTGATCTAGTCCGAATGGGTTTCCGATGGCATACACCGACTGACCGACCAAAAGG
>JANQFJ010000140.1 GCA_028277915.1 Saprospiraceae bacterium | reverse complement strand
TTTCTTTTTTTTGTAATCACTCTAAAAATTAGCAGAGCTTTATATTTTTGTTGAAAATTTGGGTAAAAAATCCTTCAATGAGCGTCAGATCCAAGATTTTAAAACCAATTGCCAAACGGATTGCCAAGCAAATTGACCGATGGTCAGCGGATGCTGTCGGAGCACAACAAGAGGTTTTTGAACAGCTAATCAAAGTGGGGGAAAAAACTGCTTTTGGAAAAGATCACCATTTTAAGAAAATCAATTCCCACGATGCGTTCAGCGCTCATGTTCCAATCAGAGATTATGAAGATTTAAAACCTTACATCGAACGGATAAGAAAAGGAGAATCCGATGTACTCTGGCGCGGAAGGCCGAAATATTTTGCAAAAACCTCCGGAACAACTTCCGGCGTAAAATACATTCCCCTAACCAAAGACAGTATCCCAAATCATTTTGGAACGGCTCGAAATGCTTTGTTTAATTACTATGCCCGAACTGGTAACGGAGATTTTTTGAATGGCAAAATGATCTTTCTTTCAGGAAGCCCAGAAATGACTAAAGTTGGCGGAATAAATACTGGTCGCCTGTCAGGGATCGTAAATCATCAAGTCCCTAAATGGCTGAGGACCAACCAATTGCCAAGCTACCAAACAAACTGCATTGAAGAATGGGAAGACAAACTGGAAAATATCGTCAACGAAACCATAGACGAGGACATGCGGCTAATCAGTGGAATTCCGCCGTGGGTACAAATGTACTACGAGCATCTTTTAGAGCGAAGCGGCAAGAAATACATCAAAGATATTTTTCCAAATTACTCGGTTTTTGTTTACGGTGGCGTAAATTTTGAACCTTATCGCGCTACGCTCGAAGAACTTGTGGGAAAACGTTTGGATAGTGTTGAGACTTATCCTGCCTCAGAAGGATTTATCGCTTTTCAGGACGATCAAAATGAAAAGGGCTTATTGCTCAATGCTTATAGCGGCATCTTTTATGAGTTTATTCCCGCTGATGAAATTTTAAATGATAATCCAAAAAGATTGACTTTGAAAGACATAGAATTAGGAGTCAATTATGCCATTATTATAAACAACAATGCCGGACTTTGGGCTTACAATATCGGTGATACAGTGGAATTTGTGTCCAAAGATCCCTACAGGCTGATCGTAACAGGAAGGATCAAACATTTCATTTCGGCCTTCGGCGAACATGTGATCGGAAAGGAGGTTGAAAACGCTGTACTTTCCGTTGCAAATGATGAAGCTGTGAAAATTGTAGAGTTCACGGTAGCTCCACAGGTCAAACCACCGGAAGGCGGTCTCCCCTACCACGAATGGTTTATTGAATTTGAAAAAATCCCTGAAAACCTGTCCGCTTTTGCAGCAAAAGTGGATAAAATGATGGAAAGACAAAATATTTATTACGAAGATTTGATTAGCGGAAATATCCTTCAACCTTTAAAAATCACTCCGCTCACAAAAGATGCTTTTCGAAATTATATGAAATCTCAAGGCAAACTCGGAGGACAAAACAAAGTTCCAAGGCTTTCCAACGACCGAAAAATTGCAAAGCAGTTATTAAATTACGCCGTAAAAAAATAAACCTGTTTATAATTTTGAAAAACGAGCCTCAACTTTATGGATTAGTATTGACCGGTGGTTTCAGCAAACGCATGGGAAGGGAAAAAGCCTTGCTAAATTTCCATGGCAAACCACAGTTTGCTTACCTTTTTGAGATGCTGCAACCATTTTGTGAAAAAGTATTTTTGTCATGTAGAAAGGAGCAATCAACAAAGTTTGGAGAACAATATCCTATGATTTTTGATATCCATGATGGCATCGGTCCAATGAATGGCTTGCTTTCATTTTTAAAAGAATATCCGTCAAAGGCGTGTCTTCTCGTGGCTTGTGATATGCCTTTCGTTGATAAAAAAATCATTCAATCATTAATTGCCAATCGCCAATCTGAAAAAATCGCCACAGCCTTTAAAAACAAAAAAGATTTTCCAGATCCACTTTTAACTATCTGGGAACCGTCAGCTTACAATTTATTAAACCAGGCATTTCAAAACCGCCTGTTTTCTTTGAGAGATATTCTTCAGGAAAATGATTGCCAGCTTCTGCAAACCTTTGACGACAAACCATTGTTGAATATCAATAAACCCGAAGACCTGGAAACTGTAAAAAAAGAACTAAACTTACCACCTGAAAAATCGTAATTTTGATTTGATCAATCGGTAATTAACTCGTTTTTTATGAAAAGCACCACTTCTGTCAAAATCTGGAAGGTTACCCAACAACAACGTATTGAAAAAAGCGATTTGCTTGCGGTTGAAGAACCCGTTGAAATTCAGCTGGGAATAAAAGGGAAGCCACCGAAAAGTATTTCGGTGACAATGCGCACGCCTGGTCACGACTTCGAATTGGCGCTTGGGTTTCTTTTTACCGAAGGTATTATTCAGTCTATTGATCAAATCCAAAATATAGACTACGCAAAAGTCTGGGAAACCGACAAAGAAGAAAATGTGGTTTTGGTAGAAATTACTGATGGAGTCGAAATAGATTTTCAAAAACTGGAAAGACATTTTTACACTTCGTCCAGCTGTGGTGTCTGTGGCAAAGCTTCTATTGACGCGGTAAAATTTAGTGGTATGAAGGAAATTCCGACCAAAACTCCTGCTTTTAACGAACATTTGATTCATCAACTAATCGAAGAACTCAGGGAAAAACAAGCCGTTTTTGATCACACCGGCGGGCTGCATGCCGCCGCTTTGTTTGACAACTCCGGAAAGCTCCACATATTGCGGGAAGATGTGGGCCGACATAATGCCGTTGACAAAGTGATAGGTGCAGCTATTCTAAATGGAATGATTCCTCTTCATGATTTTTTGATCATGGTCAGTGGAAGGGCAAGCTTTGAATTGGTTCAAAAATCCTTGATGGCCGGAATTCCAATTATGGCTGCCGTTGGAGCTCCTTCGAGCCTGGCTATTTCTCTTGCAAAAGAGGCTGGAACTACTGTGATGGGTTTTGTCAGAGATGGCCGGTTTAATATTTATTCGGGAGCTGAAAGAATTCACTAAGAACCGTTAAAAAAATAAATTCGATATTATTGATTTGGGAGAAAGCTGAACGACCGAAGGGTAGTGAAGATGAACCTAAATTAATAATTCAAAAGAGGATTTTATTTTTTGAACAATACTAAACTGGCTTTTGAGCAAATAAAACCCGCTCTCCTGCTTTCAATCCTAAATAACGATCTCCTTCAAA
>JANQFJ010000129.1 GCA_028277915.1 Saprospiraceae bacterium | reverse complement strand
ATTTTCACTTTCTATATCCAGGATTTGAATTTCACCATTTTGGTCTATCATAAATTGCATCTGAATTTCAGCTTCAGCGATGCCATGTTTTTTCAAATCAGGATTTTGCATGAGTTTGATCAATTCGGTACGGAGGGTTGTAGCTGAAGAATCTGCAATAGTTTTAGCGATGGCATTCGAGTTGAACAGCATAGTAGCAATTAGAAAAAATCCGACGAGACTAAGCTTTAATGTTTTCATTGATAAAAGAGTTTAAGGACAAAAAATAAGTTTAAATAAGCAATTCACCCTTAATACGAATTGGTTCGTATATTTGTTTTTTAACCCATTAAACTCCTATACCAAATTTAGTTTTTCAACTATGAAATGCATTATTTTTCAGACGGAAAAATTTGAAATAAAAATCTCATTTTACTCAAAAATTACCTCAAAATGAGAAGATTTGCCTTTTTTTAAAAATTGTGAGTTTAAATTTTTAAAATAATTAAAACATTGATTATCAGCTAATTTAATAGCTCATCAACGATCTTTCGCACACCAGAGGTAGCGTTTTCCGAAATAATTTTCAAATTACTGCTTTGCGAGAGTTCAAAATTAACACTTGGCCGTGGATCAATGTAAAAAACCGAAGCATTTGACGGGGCATAACCGACCAATCCGGCTGCAGGATAAACCTGCATCGAAGTACCAACGATCATTACAATGTCAGCCGTAGAAGTAATTTCGGCAGCAACCGTCAACATGGGTACCATCTCCCCAAACCAAACAATATGCGGTCGAAGTTGAGCACCTCTTTCACAATTATCGCCTGATTGCAGATCACCGGGCCAGTCATAAATTAAATGCTCATAAGCGGTGCTTCTGACCTTGAGCAATTCACCATGTAGGTGGACCACATTTTTGCTGCCGGCGCGTTCATGAAGATCATCTATATTTTGAGTAATAATCCGTACATCAAAACTGCTTTCCAATTCGACGAGTGCTTTGTGCGCTGCGTTGGGCTGCACTTCGTGCAATTGTCTTCTTCTTTGGTTGTAAAAATCAAGAACAAGTTCCTGGTTTTTTGCCCAGCCTTGAGGAGAAGCTACCTCCATGACGTCGTGTCCCTCCCATAACCCTCCAGCATCTCTGAAGGTTTTGATTCCGCTTTCAGCACTGACTCCAGCTCCTGTAAGTACGACTATTCGCTTTTTCATTGTTTCAGTTTTAAATCTTCAATTCAAAATTAAAAAGTTCCTGCAAAACTCCATTAATGGAAAGCTGAATTTGATGCAGGCCGGGATAATGTTTTCGGGTCGTAAGATTGGCAAAATGCTGTTTTTTTGTAATTGTGTCAATTTGATTTCCTTTCAAAACCATTTCTTTCAATTTGAAAACTTTCGGATTGAGATCGCCATTCTTTTTTTGATAATAAATTAGGTAATCGATATTGACTTTTTGATCGCGTTTAGCTTTTGATGCAATTTCAAATGAAAAGCTCAATGACTCACCTAGTCGTATGGTTGAATTTGATAATCGAAATTTTTTGATTTCAAATTTTGGGTTTTTCTCAAAACCCATAAGTGCAAATGTCTTTGGATGTCCTGCTTTTATGAGGGATCTAATAGCTCGCTTTACAATCCAATTGGTATTCTTATTTTCCAAATCCCATTGGCTAACCAAATCGAGTACAAACTCTGGGTGATCTTTTGAAATGTCGTTCAGATGATTTCCTACAGATTTTTTGACGTAAAGAGATTCATCAGCTTTCAGACGATCCAAAATCTTTGCAGTATTTATTGGATTTTTTATTACTTCGTCCAATTTAAAAGACCAGGGTAGGCGAGGGCGACTCCCTTCGCTCGCTAAACGACGGACATGATCATTTTCGTCGAGTGCCCACTTTTCCATTTCATGGATGGTTTTTTCGAAATCAGCTTTTAAAAAGACTCGGATGGCAAATTCAGAAGAGGAAAATGGGGTCAAAAATTTCAGCGCTACCAAAGAAAGGTCAAAATGCTCAAGACCAAATTTCTGAACAAAATTGGGCAGCGCAATTCCGGGAAATCCATTGATCTTTGGAGCAAGTTTATAAAGAATTTCAATAGCTTCAGGAAAATCACCTGGCAAATGATTTTTCAGCGTATCCGATACCAGTTCAAGTCTTTCCATCAATTCAAGCTGAGCAAAATCTTTTTGAACTTCTTTAAAAAATAAATCACTTTTCAGCTTTGGATAAATTTCTTTAAGGTCACTAGTCAATTTTTTATAAAAAGCAGTATTAAAAAACTGATCTTTTAAAGGCTCCATAGTTTCGTCATTAATATTCTCGAATTTTTTTAAACGCTTTTCCAAAATTGCTGATCAGGTCTCCTGCCAGAAATGATTCCTCGCTTTGAGTGTTTTGAACTTCAATATCAGCCGCTAAACCGTGAAGATAAACACCCAAAACAGCAGCTTCTTCAGGAGAATATCCCTGAGCGAGAAGGCTTGTTAACAGACCTGTAAGCACATCGCCGCTTCCTCCGGTAGCCATTCCGGGATTTCCGGTAGCGTTGAAATAACAATTTCCTTCAGGAGTGGCGATGGAGGTGTGAGCTCCCTTCAAAATGATGAATACGCCAAGCTCCGTGGCTTTTTTCCGTTGTAATTCATTTCTATCAAAATCATTTTGGGTATTTCCAAAAAGACGTTCGAATTCTTTGGGATGAGGTGTCAGGATGCTGTTTTTTGGAAGTTGAGACAACCATTCCTGATTTTCTGATATAATATTTAAAGCATCTGCATCAAAAACGACTGGCACTTTTGAAGAATCAATTAAGTTTTTTAATGCTTTGATAGTCAGTTGATTGCTGTCAATTCCGCATCCAATGCCAATTGCTTTGTATGGATCAAGTTTCGGTATTTCGCTGATGTACAACTCCTCTGGATCAATGCTTACCATGGCTTCAGGAGTACTACTTTGAAGGATGGAATAAGCGCATTTTGGAGCATGTGTGGTCACCAATCCTGCACCACTGCGCAAAGCTGCAGAAGTAGCTAAAACTGCAGCACCAACTTTTCCAAAACTTCCTAAAATCAGCAAAGCGTGCCCAAAGGTCCCTTTGTGATCAAATTTTTTACGCTTTTTTAAAATGGATTTTATTACAGCAGGATCAGAGTAAAAAAAAGACGTTTTACATTTTTCGATAAAATTGCTATCAAGGCCAATACTTTTAAAATCCCAATTTCCAACGCTTTGGTGATTTTCTGGGAAGAAAAAAGACAGCTTGGGTAATTCAAAACTTAATGTGAAATTTGCATAGATACTTACTCCACCTGTATGTCGATCAGCAAACAGGCCAGATGGAATGTCAATAGACACAATAGTATTTGATTGTTGATTCAAATAGTGGATCAGCTTTGCCCAGGATCCTTCAACCGGTCTGTTCAATCCAGAACCAAAAATCGCATCAATGATTATTGCTTTTTTGGGTATTTCTGGCAAGGAGTCATTGGAATTGATTTCTTCGACTGGTACGACATTTCTTTTAGGAAGTCTTTTTAGATTTTTTTCAAAATCAGGGGAAGTAGAATTACCTATTTTGCACCAAAAAATCTTTACGTCATAGAACTTGTAATATAGCATTCGGGCGACTGCAAGACCGTCTCCGCCATTGTTTCCTGGTCCGACAAATATCAGGATTTGATTTTCTTCGGGAGTGAATTTTTCAGAAAACCAATTTGTAAAAACCTGAGAAGCTCTTTCCATCAAATCTATGGATTCGATCGGTTCATTTTCTATGGTAAATGCATCCAATTCCCGAATTTGCGAAGCGCTGAGTATTTTCATCGATTTTTTTGGCTAATTTAGTTTTTTTGATTCTACAAATCGAATAGAATTATGATCAATTCCTTTTTTAAAGATCTAAAAGTGATAGAATTAGCAAGTGTTCTTGCGGGACCTGCAGTCGGGATGTTTTTTTCGGAACTAGGCGCGGAGGTGATTAAAATTGAGAATAAAACGACGGGAGGTGATGTGACCCGGAGGTGGAAACTTCCTTCTGAGGATAAAGACAGCGACTATTCAGCATATTATTGTTCGGTTAATTGGAATAAAGAAATCCATTTTATGGATTTAAAAAATATGGATGATCGTGAAAAAGTTTATGACCTTATAAAGTCAGCTGATGTTGTAATCAGTAATTTTAAAACCGGTTCTGCGAAAACCATTGGGATGGATTATGAGAGGATTAAAACAATCAATTCCAGGATTATATTTGCAGAGATTTTAGGCTTTGGAAAAAATGATAAAAAACCAGCTTTTGATATTGTTTTGCAAGCTGAAACGGGCTTTTTGTACATGACTGGTGAAGCAGGACGAGAGCCGGTAAGAATGCCTGTGGCACTGATCGACTTGTTGGCTGCACACCAGTTAAAGGAAGGAATTTTAATAGCCTTGCTCCAACGAGAAAAGACTGGTGATGGGGCTTACGTTTCTACTTCTTTGTATGAATCTGCAGTGGCTTCTCTGGCCAATCAGGCAACTAATTGGCTCATGGGAGGGTATATACCACAAAGGATGGGAAGTGCACATCCCAATATTTCACCTTATGGAGATATTTTTTATACAAAGGATAATAAAATGATTACCTTGGCAGTTGGTACTGAAAAGCAATTTGCTACCCTCTGCGATTGTTTGGGCAAACCTTCCCTATCAAAAGACAAACGTTTTGTAACTAATGTGCTGCGAGTGAAAAACCGTGAGCTTTTAAAAGCGGAACTCGAAAAACTCATTGTCAATTTCAATAGAATAACATTGAATGAATCTTTTGAAAACAATGGGATTCCTGCAGGAAATATCAACAATATGGAAGAGGTTTTTGAGAACCCTCGTGCACAAAATATGATACTAGAAGAAAAAAAAGCAGATGGAAAAGTAAGCAAACGTGTTAAAACCGTTGCTTTTAAAGTTAAAATGTAATTTGAATGGCAGACCGTTAAACTTTAAAGCTCATTCATTGGGAAAAGAAGATGAAATTATTAAATTTAGTTTTCTGTAATTTAATTTGTCAGATGCAAGCAAAATTCACCCGAATACTTTTATCGTTCTTTTTAATGTCTCTGATTGTCGATCAAAGCTATGCAACGCATATTGTTGGTGGGGAGATAAACTACAGATGTCTTGGCAATGACCAGTATGAACTGACCATGACGGTGTTTAGGGATTGTTTCAACGGGATCCCTGATTTTGATGATCCTGCCCACATTGGAATTTTCGATATAAACGATAACCTTGTATCAACGATAGCATGGAACGGGGTATTGGATATGGATTTTACCTACAAAGAAGAACTTGATCCAACTTTAAGCGATCCATGTTTAGTAGTACCTCCAAACGTTTGCGTGGAAGTTACAACTTATATTGATACGATTACGCTTCCATTTTTAGCAGGTGGATACAACATCGTTTATCAACGCTGTTGCAGGAATATGACGATTGCAAATATCATTAATCCAGATGCAACGGGAGCCACTTATAATATTTTTATAACAGAGAAAGCGTTATTGGAATGCAATTCGAGTGCGGTGTTCAAAGAATGGCCTCCAACTTACATTTGTGTCAATCAACCCTTGATTTTTGATCATTCTGCTATCGATGCAGAAGGGGATTCAATTGTTTATAGAACGTGTGTTCCATTTGATGGAGGAGAACAGACTTCCTGCTTGCCAAATAATCAGCAAGTCCCTTGTTTTGATCCTTTACAGCCCTGCGGTCCCATACCTTGTCCACCATTTAATCCGCCATTCAATCCAGTGATCTGGAATTCGCCTTTTCATTTAGGCGATATGCTTGGTGGAGTTCCATTGACGATAGACCCAAACACTGGTTTGCTGACGGCTACACCTAATATAATTGGTCAATTTGTAGTTGGGATTTGCTTGGATGAATTTCGTGATGGGGAATTGATTTCTTCTACACGGCGTGATTTTCAATACAATGTCGGGGAATGCGGCCAGACGACTTCTGCATTTTTTGCCCCAGAGGTGCATTGCGAGGATTTCAATGTCCAGTTTATTAACGGAAGTTCTCATGCAGACGAATTTCTTTGGTACTTTGATTACCCGGACGACCTAAATGCTACTTCAACGTTTACAAATCCAAGTTATACATATCCGGATACTGGTGTTTATACAGTGATGTTAGTGGCTGAACCTGGAAATGATTGTACTGATACCTCCTTCCAGGACATTTATTTACAATATCCAACACTAACAGCAGTTTATGATTACGAATTTGTGGGCTGTACAGATAGTTTGATTATAGTGGTCACTGATCTTTCCTATGATGATTTTTCGACGGTTGTTGCATGGGATTGGGAACTCCGAAGTTCTCAAGGTTTCCTTTTAGGCACATCGAATGAGCAACATCCAACGTTCACCGTGACAACGACGACAATTGTCACACTGGAATTAACAGTAACTGCTGAAAACGGTTGCGAAGTGTTCATTTCTGAATCTTTTCCGGCTCAAGTTTTTAGCTCTGATATTTTACCCGATCAAATTATTGGTTGCTTAGGTGATTCTGTTGAAATGAACCCTGACCCTTATCTAAATGCTACTTATGAATGGTCGCCACCTGATGGATTGAGTGATCCTTTTTCACCAAACCCAAAAGCATTTGCTGAAACTTCTATGACTTATAGTGTCTATGTGGTGAATGAATTCGATTGTGAAATTTTTGATACTACTGAATTGGTAGTTATTGATGATATTCCTTTTGTAGATGCTTTTGCAAATCCGGATACCATCTATATTGGGCAAAGTTCTCAGTTGATTTCTACAGATAACTCAAATTATACTTATGAATGGTTTCCTGCAGAAACTCTTGATGACCCAAACATTTTCAATCCTATAGCCAACCCAATTGAAACAACAGATTATAACGTTGTAGTGACTGATTTTAATGGGTGTACCAATACCGCAACAGTGCGAGTAGTGGTTTTAAATCCTCCTTGTATAGAACCGCATATCTTTTTGCCGAATGCCTTTACTCCAAACAATGATGGTGAAAATGATGTGCTCCGTCTTTTGGGCAACAATATTGACGAAATGTATCTTACGATTTACAATCGCTGGGGACAAAAAGTATTTGAATCAAATGATCCTGACAAAGGATGGGATGGAACTTTTAAAGGGGAAGCACTAGCTCCTGACGTTTATGGTT
This sequence comes from Saprospiraceae bacterium, assembly GCA_028277915.1. GTDB lineage: Bacteria > Bacteroidota > Bacteroidia > Chitinophagales > Saprospiraceae > JAHDHW01. The sequence goes on along the minus strand of JANQFJ010000129.1, from coordinate 4,973 downwards.
TTTATCTCCAGGTGAGATGCTTTAATGGTGATGATTTCTTTAAAAAAGGGAATATTGCACTTTTAAAATGACCACTGCATTGCTGCGAATCTAATTCAAGTAGAGGTTTTAAAAATAATAAAGCCAAACTTTCAAATGAGAGTTTGGCTTTTGACATTTATATCCGAATGCTTTAAGACTTTTCTTTGTTTGTCTCTAATTGTTTCAACTTCATTTGTTCTCCAATTTGCTGGGATGCTGTGAAGGAAGTCACCATTTGCGACAACATATCAGATGCCGCTGTTGGAGCATTTGGAAGCAAAATGAGGTTGCTATTGGTTTGTTCACCTAAAGATTGCAAAGTATCATAGTGCTGGGTGATGACGATCAATGCAGAAGCTTCCTGAGAATTGATCCCAACCTGATTGAGTACTTCGACTGACTCTTCCAAACCTTTGGCAATTTCGCGCCTTTGATCGGCGATGCCTTGTCCCTGAAGTTTTTTACTTTCAGCTTCGGCTTGTGCACGGGCAACGATTCGGATTCGTTCAGCTTCAGCTTCGTATTCTGCTGCAACTTTTTCCCTTTCAGCGGCGTTAATCCGGTTCATTGCATTTTTCACCTCCATATCGGGATCAATGTCAGTGACGAGAGCTTTTACGATTCCATAACCATAATCGTTCATAGCTTCTTGTAATTCTCTCATGATCGCAACGGCGATATCATCTTTTCTTTCAAAAACAAAATCGAGTTTGAGTTTTGGCACTTCAGCACGCACCACGTCAAACACATAAGAAGTAATTTGATCATGAGGATTTTGCAATTTATAAAAAGCATCATATATCGCTTCCTGCAAAACACGGAATTGAACGGAAACTTTCAGTTTGACGAAAACATCATCTTTTGTTTTAGTTTCAACGATGACATCCAATTGCTGGATTTTTAAACTTAAACGCCCTGCAACCTGGTCAATCAACGGAATTTTAAATTGCAACCCCGCAGGTTTGATACTTTGGAATTTTCCAAATCGTTGGACAACTGCAGCAGATTGTTGTTTGACCGTAAACAGGCCGGTGAAAATAATGACTAGCCCAATAAAAATTATCGGAATTAAAATAACAGGTTCCATAATTAGTTGATTTTATAATGATTTAATTTTAATCTATTTGATCAATGTTCATTTTAACTAAATGAAAAAAGCCCATTTTCGCAACATTATACGACCTCGACGATTGAATTCATCGACGATTATCGATAAATATCAGATGGAAATTTGACGGTATTAATAAAAGAAAAGATGGAGAATTGTTTATTCTGATTCGGGTTCAGTTGGAGTGGTTTCAACGAAAAAAAATTCGACCGACTTTGGATTAAATATTAAGTTTTTGATATAAGAAGGGTGCTTTGTAACCAAAACAGGGATAGTGTTTTTTTCAGTATTTAAAGGAATATCTTTCAAATCGACTTCAGCAATAAAATCAGAGCTGCTGATGAGATTATAATTACTTAGCCCTACAGTAAAACTCATTTTGATGTTTTCAGGAAATATCTTTAAACTATCCGGAGCGTTTTTTACAATAATCGGCACAAACACATCTTTTTCGGTAAATTCTTCGATTTTTAAATCAATTTCAATCTCATTCTGGCTGAGTGAGAGTTGTGTATTGGAAGGTGTAACGAGAGCAACTTTGTGCGTATCGCTAACTTGTATGTTTTTTAGTACCAGAATCTCAGATTGCCAGTTTTCAAGGTTTTGGATGATTGAAATCGGACCAGATACAGTCACACTGTCTGTAAGCAGTTGAATACTGTCACCTAAATGAAACCGCGGAGCGTACTCCAATTCAGTGTTTAAGACAATGGGAACCTTCTTTTCGGATTTATTTTCTACCAAAACGGAATAATAATCAATGTTGACATCTATTGCTTCAACGTTGACTGGAAGAATATTTTGTATTTTATCAATAATTGAATTGGAATTGATGGGTTGTGAAGGCAAACCTGATAAATCATAATTGATAGCGGCATTTTTATTTCTAAAATGATTGGAAATGAGATCCCAGCCTTTACCTCTTATGGTTGCTTTGACTGTATTTATTGGATATTCTACAAAAGTTTTACCCTCGGGAAGAGAATATGTAATGACGTAGTCCCTGGTCGTTTTATAATTTTGAGACAATTTTACCAAAAGCCAAAAAATAAGAGCTATACCGATGCAAAACATCAGTATAGCCCTGTCTGAATTGAAAAAGGATTGTATATCAGCCTTTGTTTGATTTTTCATTAGATGCTGAAAGAAGTTCGGTCATTTCTTTCGAAATAGCGCTTTTTGCTACTTTTAAAAAGGTCTTTGTATCCACTTGTAAAGTAATAAAATTACCTTCAATTTTATTGATTTTTCCTACAATACCGCTTGCAGTGATCACTTCGTTACCTTTTTCAAGCTGTTCCACAAATTTATTTTGCTCTTTTTGCTTTTTAGCTTGTGGGCGGATGAGAAAGAAATAAAATACAGCAAATATTGCTACCATAAAAATGATATTTATGGCTCCACCACCACCCGATTGTAATAAAATTAAGTTTGCCATCATAGTAAAAATTGTTAGTCTTTTTTATTAGGAATTACGGTTCCTTTAATTTGTAATATAGTTTGATTAGGATATGTATTTGCCGTAATGGTTATGGGTTTAGCTTGTCTGTCTTTTTTGCCTTTGCTATCAAATCGAACGGAAATTTCACCACTTTTTCCGGGATCTATTGGATCTTTTGGCCATTTGGGGACGGTGCACCCACAAGTTGATCGAGCATCATTTATCACAAGGGGTACTTTTCCTGTGTTGGTGAATTTATAAACATGTTTGACAATTTTTCCTTCCGTAATAGTGCCAAAATCAAATCGTGTATCGTCGAATGTCATTTTTGCTACATTGACAGTATCAACGGGTTCATTAGCATTTACTGGACTCCTGATTATTTCGGAAATACTTTTTTCGGGATTCACTTTGATTTCCTGAACTTGATTTTTAGCGTCTTTATTATCTAAGTTGTCTGCGTTTTGACAACTAAAAACAACAAAAATGACACTTATCATAACCAACATTTTCTTCATCTTCTGATCTGAATTTTCTTTAAAAAAAGAGTGTCAAAGGTAATTTTTTTTAACAACAAATTGAAATTATGCTTTTCTATAAAATGAAGTTTTGTTCTAGAAAAGTATCCAGTTGCTAAGATAATTGTACATCATCTTAGCGCTGCAATATTTGCTGGTTTGGGGTATTTGGCTATTTTTGCTTTTCATACATTTGAGTCTATGGAGTATCATAAATATAATTATGGAATAATTGGAAATTGTGCCTATTTAGCATTGATTGATACGCAAGCCAATGTTGGGTGGATGTGTTGGCCAAGGTTTGACAGTAGTTTTATTTTCGGTACCTTGTTGGATGAAAAAATTGGCGGGCAATATTCTATTCAACCGGAATGGGAAAACTTCGAATCCAGCCAAAAATATATCTACAATACCAATATCCTTGAGACGACATTTACTTGTGATGACGGAAGTTTCAAAGTAATTGACTTTGCTCCTCGTTTTTATCATCACGGCAGATATTTCAAGCCATTAATGCTTGTTCGGAAAATTGTTCCAATCGAAGGAAGCCCACGGATTCGGGTAAAATGCCGACCAAAAGGAGAATATGGTGAAACCAGTCCTGAAAAGGTGTTTGGAAGCAATCACATTGGATTTTTGCAATTGGAATCTGAGGTTCGCCTTACGACTAATATTTCTTTAAACTATGTGGATAAAGAGCAGGCTTTCGTACTGAACGAAACCAAATATTGTGTACTTACCTGGGGTGCTCCTTTGGAATCTCCTTTAGAATCGACAGTTGAGTCATATTTGGAAAAAACAACAAAATACTGGCGGCTTTGGGTGTTGAACACCTCTACAGAAAATTTCCACCAGGAAAGCGTCATTCGGTCGGCACTGACATTGAAATTGCATCAATATCAGGACACAGGAGCGATCATTGCCGCTGCAACGACCAGTTTGCCAAAATTTCCGGGAAGCGGTCGAAACTGGGACTATCGATTCTGTTGGTTGGGTGATGCTTATTATACGATCAAAGCACTGAATGATTTGAGTCATTTCCGGATAATGGAAGATTATGTCACCTTTATTGAAAATATCATTTTAAGCGAAGATCGACGGTTTCGTCCTTTGTATCCGATTACTATTGATCATGATCCCGTAGAAAAAATATTACCTCTAAAGGGGTACAAAAATGAACGGCCTGTAAGAATTGGTAATCAAGCTTACGAACACACACAGAATGATGTTTATGGTCAGGTTCTGGTCACTTTACTGCCATTATTTTCGGATAAAAGAATGAAAGCAAAGGTGCATTCAACCTTGATTGATTTGGTCAGGCAATGCCTTGAGATGATCCAATTAACCTTGGATGAACCAGACAACGGATTTTGGGAGTTTCGGGGAATAACCCAATTGCATTGTTATACTTTTCTTTTCCATTGGGCAGGTAGCCATGCTGCTAAAAAGATTGCTAAATCAATAGGGGACAAACAACTTTATCAGCTGGCGAATGAATTGGTTGAAGCTTCTTCAAAAATGATCGAATCCTGTTATGATGAAGAGCGAGGGGTTTACACCCAAGCACAGGGCTCTAAAAACCTCGATGCAAGTTTGTTGCAGTTGATCAATATGGGATATTTGGATACGAAGAGTGAACGTGCTAAAAAACATCTCAAAGTTTTAGAGGAGGAGTTGCGTACTGAATCAGGCTTGTTTTATCGTTATAAGCATATTGACGATTTTGGCGAACCCGAATCTACTTTTACAGCGTCTGCTTTTTGGTATGCAGAGGCATTGGCAAGAATGGAGAGATTGGACGAAGCGGTTAAAATTTTTGAAAATTTATTGGATCATGGCAATCATTTGGGGTTATTCAGTGAAGATATTCATGAAAGTAGTGGAA
>JANQFJ010000127.1 GCA_028277915.1 Saprospiraceae bacterium | reverse complement strand
GGAATTTAGTGATTGCAATCTCTTTTATTAAATTGGAAAAAATCTGGTTTTGTGATTCATTAATTACAATGTATTTTTGGTTGATTCAATATCATCATAAGTTAGAATAAAACATGGCCCGAAAGAAAGTAAGAAAAACAACACGTAAAAACCCAATCAAATCAAGTGCTGTTCCAAATCGAAAATTTGTGAAGTTGTTGGGAGTCTTACTTGCTTGCTTGACCTTTTTAATTTATTCCAACACACTGAGTCATGACTACGCGCTGGATGATGCATCGGCTATCTCAGCAAATTATGTAACCAAGAAAGGGCTTTCAGGGATTCCAACCATTTTTAAAGAGCATTATCGTTTTGGGTATTGGAACAGTCCTGGGACACTATATCGCCCTGTCCCTCTGGCCATGTTTGCCATAGAATGGCAGATCGCTCCGGATTCTCCCGGATTTTACCATTTTATGAATGTGATGATGTATGTTTTTACTGCTTTTTTACTCTTTTGGACATTATGTAAAGTGATTCCAAAATACAGTCCGATCTTGCCATTCCTGACAACACTTTTGTTTATTACTCATCCGGTGCATGTTGAAGTAGTTGCCAATATTAAAAGTAGAGATGAGATCATGTCATTTCTGTTTTGCATTTCAGCAGTTTATTTTTTATGGAAATACTTGAAAGCAAAGGAAAACAAATGGCTGATTTTTTCAATTCTCAGTTACCTTTTAGCCATGTTTTCCAAAGAAAATGCGATTACATTTTTAGCGGTATTCCCTTTGTTGATGTATTTTTTTAGCAAGCAAACTTTAACGAAAAACCTGTCAATAAGTGCTTTGTATGTTATTCCTGCGGGGATATATTTAATGGCTCGAACAGCTATTTTAGGCGGGATCAGCGGAAGCAAAGACCTGGCACCTTTGCTGGATAATTTTTTAAGCGGAGCGCCAGACACGGCTACCAGGCTGGCTTCCACGTTTTTATTGGTTGGAAAATATTTGATGACTTTGGTCTTTCCACATCCGCTTGGATCTGATTTTGGTTACAACCAAATACCCCTGACAGGATGGTCTGATTGGCGAGTGATCCTCGTTTTGCTGATTGTGATTGGAGCTGTTGTTTTCGTTTTAAAAGAATTAAAAAACAAGGGTTTTGTTGCTTTTGCGATTTTATATTTTGCCATTACATTTTCCATATTTAGCAATATTCTGGTATTGATCGGATCGTCCTTTGGGGATCGTTTTATGTACTTTCCAAGCCTGGGTTTTGCGATGCTTTTAGCTTTTTTAATACTTCAATTGTTGAAAGCCGATTATCGTTTAAAATCAAATTCATTGGGTACTTTTTTTAATAATTATAAATTGCCAATTATTTTAACTGTAATCATTACTTTGGCTTATAGTTTTAAAACCATGGATAGAAACAAGGTGTGGTACGACAGCTTTACGCTTTACGATAATGATATAAAAATTGCGCCCAATAGTGCCAAACTGAATTATCATTATGGTCTGGAGTTGAATAAAAAAGGACTCGATGAAAATGACCCTGCAAAGAAAGGAGAATTTATGAACAAGGCATTTCAGCATTTTGCAAAAGCTGCTGAAATATATCCTGATTATCATGACGCTTATGGGCAAATGGGTTTGATGCATTATCGGAATAAGAGCTATGACAAAGCCATGGAAAACTATGAAAAATCTATTTCGTTAAAACAAAACAATGCTACGGTTTACAGCAACATGGGGATTATTTATTTTGAACGTGGTAATCTTTCAAAAGCACGCGAAGTATATGAAAAAGCTGTTCAGATTGATCCACGTTTTGTTGATGCCAGACGAAATTTAGGTAGTGTTTATGCGCAACTCAAACAATTTGACAAAGCTATTGAGCAGTTTAATCAAGCTTTAAAATATGAACCTGACAATGCAGTGGTTTATCTTTATTTGGGATATGCGCACCGAGATAAAGGAGACAATACCACTGCACAAACTTATCTGAACAAAGCTTATGCGTTGGATCCATCACTAAAAAAATGATTTTATAAATATTGTGAAACAGATCGTAATTCAATTTGGGTTATTGGCTTTAGCATTGATGATCTTATTGCAATTGAGCAAATATTCTCTTTTTTTGAGAGGCTTTTCGAATGAATGGTCGGTTACACTTTTTGCTATCCTTTTTTTAGCTTTTGGCTATTTTGCAAGTAGGGCAATTTCAAAACCTAAAATTGAATTCAAAGAGGCACCAATTGAAATTGATAAAAAAAGGATTTCTGACCTGGGAATCAGTTCGAGGGAATATGAAGTTTTGCAGTTGATCTCCTCGGGAATGTCCAACCAGGAGATCGCCCAGAAATTGTTTATCTCCGAAAGCACAGTAAAAACACATGTTTCCAACCTTTTAATGAAACTCGATGCGAAGAGAAGGACACAGGCCGTAACCAATGCTAAATCTTTAAATATATTATAAACCGCTGATAATCAACACTAGTACTTTAGTATGAATCTGGATGCAATCCTTTATTTGGAACTTTAGTATGATTGCTTTTTGGTAGAATTCGCCGTGATTTGTTTTGACAAACGAATCAATCATTTCAAAAAAAATTAATTATGAAAAATCTAGTTTTACGTTATGGGCTTTATTCTGCAGGTGTTATGGTCGGTGTTTTCTTGTTTACCTTTTTCTTTGTTGCCAAAGAATCTGAAATGGGGTACAAAATTGCAGAAATCGTAGGATATTCTACTATTTTACTTTCCATGGTATTCGTGTTTTTGGGAATCAAAAAATACAGAGATGAAAATAATGGAGGCAGCATTTCTTTCGGCGAAGCACTTAAAGTAGGGATTTTAATTGTTTTGATTCCTTCAGTTGCTTTTGGCTTGTACAACTTGTTTTACATTGAAGTGCTCGATCCAAACTTTATGGAAAATTATTATCAATATTCTCTTGAAGAATACAAAGCTTCTTTGGAACCTGCTGATTTTGAGGCTATGAAAGCAAAAATGGAGAAAGAAAAAGCAATGTTTCAAAACACAGGAATGCAATTCTTTTTGATGTTCCTCACAGTTTTTATTATTGGTTTTATTGTATCCCTGATTTCTTCCATGATTTTAAAAAGGGAAAAAGGCGTCAATGATAGTTTTATGGAATCAAATGCCTGAGCGCATTTTCAGCAATAAAAAAGCGGCTCAATTTCAAGATTGAACCGCTTTTTCTATTTAAAAATATTAATCTAATTTTTCATTATTCCTTCATTTATCCCCGCCAAATCCAACAAGAAAGCATACTCCAAAGCGGTTTCCTTATATCGTCTAAACCGCCCAGATGCTCCTCCGTGACCAGCGTCCATGTTAGTATGTAAAAGCAAAGTATTATTGTCTGTTTTCACTTCTCTTAGCTTCGCTACCCATTTTGCAGGTTCCCAATATTGAACCTGAGAATCATGCAAACCAGTGGTCACCAGCATATTTGGATAATCTTTCGCTTCAACGTTGTCATAAGGTGAGTAGGATTTGATGTACTCATAATATTCCTTGTCTTTTGGATTACCCCATTCATCGAATTCACCGGTGGTCAAAGGGATGGTTTCATCAAGCATCGTGGTCACAACATCTACAAAAGGAACTGCGGCAATTACACCATTCCAGAGATCAGGTCGCATGTTTACAACAGCACCCATCAACAATCCTCCTGCACTTCCACCCATGGCATAAAGATTCTCTTTTGAAGTATAGTTTTCTTTAATCAGATGTTCTCCACAATCAATAAAGTCAGTAAAAGTATTTTTCTTTTTCAATAACTTTCCATCTTCATACCAGGATCGACCCATTTCTTCTCCTCCACGAATATGCGCTATTGCATAAATAAAACCACGATCCAAAAGACTCAACCGAACAGAACTAAAATATGGGTCCATACTTGCTCCGTAAGATCCATATCCATAAAGAAGGAGAGGAGAAGTACCATCTTTTTTGGCACCTTTTTTATAAACCAGCGATATTGGAACTTTTGTACCATCAGTAGCAGTGGCATAAAGCCGCTCGGATTGATATTCCTCTGAATTGAATCCTCCTACTACTTCCTGTTGTTTAAGCAGCTTCATGTCTCTGGAATTCATATTGTAATCGTAGGTGGAATTCGGAGTGGTCAATGAAGTATAGCCCAATCGGAGCAATTCTGTATCAAATTCAGGGTTTACAGAAGTATAAGTCAAATAGGCATCTTCTTTAAAATCGATGTAATGTTCTTCTCCTTCCCAGGGTCGAATGCGAATCTGTGTGATTCCGTTTTTGCGTTCTGAAAGCACTAAGAAGTCTTTGAAAATATCCATACCTTCTAACAAAACATCATCACGATGGGCAATCACTTCTTTCCAGTTTTCTTTTCCGGTTGCATTTTCAGATGTTGACATCAGTCGAAAATTTTTAGCATCAAGATTGGTTCTGATGTAGAATTTATCATCATAGTGTGTAATACTGTATTCCAGTTTTCTTTCGCGCGGCTGGAAAACCTGAAAATCACCATCAGGCGTATCTGCGTTTAAAATTCGATATTCTGTAGAAAGGGTCTGGTATGAACCAATGACAATGTATTTGTCGGATTTGGTTTTGTACACAAAAGTGGAAAATGTTTCATCGGCTTCATGGTAAACTTCCTTGTCTACAGAAGTTGGAGTTCCCAATTTGTGTTTGAAAATTTTATAAGACCTTAGTGCATCGTCTTTTACAGTATAAAAAATAGTTTTATTGTCGTTTGCCCAGACAGATCCTCCTGTTGTATTTGGAATTTCGTCGGGATACATTTCCCCGGTTTCTAAATTTTTGAATTTAATCGTATAAATCCTGCGGCTCAAAGTATCCTCTCCGTAGGAAAGGATTTTATTATTGGGACTGACACTTCGTCCAACAGCTGCAAAGTAAGCAAACCCTTCAGCCAGCTTGTTGACATCAAGCATGATTTCTTCTTCCGCTTCCAATGTTTCTTTTTTGCGGCTATAAATGGGGTATTCTTTTTCCTTTTCGTAGCGAGTGATATAATAATAGCCATTGTCTTTATATGGAACCGAAGTATCGTCTTTTTTGATTCTTCCAATTATTTCATTGAACAACTTTTCCTGAAAAGCCTCCGTGTGCTTTAATTTTCCTTTGGTGTAGTCATTTTCAGCATTCAGAAAATCAAGCACATCCTGGGTCTGCTGATCCGGGGTTTTTGCATTTTTCTGCTCATCAGTCAATTTCATCCAATAATAATTGTCGATGCGGGAATCTCCATGGATGGTAAGTTCCTCCTTTACTTTTTTGGCGACAGGAGCATCAATCATAATTTCATTCATACTTATTATTTTTGATTCTTTTTGGTTTTCAGTTTCAGTATTACAATTCATCAAACAGGTAGAAAAAACAAATGTTACAATAGTAGTGTAAAAAAGAGAAATTTTAAATTTTGGCATTATTGCATATTAAAGTGTATTTAAATGAGGACCCCTCCTGATCAAGAAATCCAGATTATCGTGGCGAATTTACAAAATCTGGAAGAATTGAAAAATATCGCTAGTCGAAGCTTTTTGCAAGCTTATCCACAAAACACCGATTATGAAAATATGGAGCTTTATCTCAAGCAGGCTTTTTCTGAAAAG
>JANQFJ010000123.1 GCA_028277915.1 Saprospiraceae bacterium | reverse complement strand
GCTGCATGTTCAGCTGCCTTTTGATGTACAAGTCATTGCAGCTATGATTTTGCAGGAAGGAAAACTGGCTGAGATGAAGACCGGAGAAGGTAAAACACTGGCAGCCGTGATGACGGTTTATCTAAATGCCCTGACAGGAAAAGGAGTTCATGTATTAACTTTTAATGATTATCTGGCAAAACGGGATGCAGAATGGATGACACCGGTTTACCGTTTTTTGGGTTTAAAAGTTGGATTCATTCAGCAAAACATGAATCCAGCTGAAAAGCGAAAAGCTTACAATTGTGATATCACCTATGCTACGGCTAAAGAAGTTGGATTTGATTTTTTGAGATCATTCATTGCCTATGATACAAAAGAGATTGTATTGCGACCGTTCCAGTTTGCCATCGTTGACGAAGCTGATGCGATGTTAATTGACGAAGCCCGAAATCCTCTTGTTTTAGCCGGAAACCTGACTGAAACGAAGCTCAACCTTTATGAAATTGCAGAATTTGTCAAAAAATTAAACCTGGAATCAGATTATACTTTGGATGAGTACTCCCGAAATGTTTTTTTAACAGAAAAAGGAATCGAAAAATCAGAAAAATATTTTTCCGTTTCAAAGCTGCATAGTTCAAATGGTCGTGATTTGTTAGCTGCAATTAACATCGCCATTCATGCAAAAGTTTTACTTAGACGCGATATCGATTATGTTATAAAAAACGGAAAAGTGAAGCTCGTTGATGAATTCACCGGAAGGATTGTTGAAGACCGAAAATGGCAAAATGGCTTGCAAATGGCAGTGGAGGCAAAAGAAAATCTGGAAATACAATCTGAAGGTCAGCTTTTGGGCTCAATCACTTTGCAACATTTCATGCAACAATATCCAAAATTAGCCGGAATGACTGCAACGGCGATGGAATCCGCTGAAGAATTTCTGAAATTTTACAACTTACAACCAATAACAATCCCTCAGCATTTGGAATGCAAAAGGATTGATTTTCCAGACTTAATTTTCACACACAAAGATGCTAAAATTGAAGCATTGCTTCATGAAATCATCGAAGTCCACCAAACCCGACGTCCAATTCTCATTGGTACTTCAACCATCCGGGAATCTGAAGCATTAGCTAAAAAATTGGCTGCTAACAATTTACCATTCCAGGTTTTGAACGCAAAAAACGATGCGCTCGAAGCTGAAATTATCGCCAATGCTGGTGCTCTGGGAGCAATTACTATTTCGACAAATATGGCTGGTCGTGGAACGGATATCATCTTAGGTGGCAATGATGGAGATGACCAGAAAAAAGTTTTAGCATTGGGTGGCTTGTATGTCATCGGAACTAACAGGCATGAAAGTCGCCGTATCGACAACCAGCTTCGCGGACGAGCTGGAAGGCAGGGCGATCCAGGCTCTTCGCGTTTTTTCACCTCTTTCGAAGATGACCTGATGAAAAAGTATAAATTGAAAAAATTGTTACCCAAAAAAGTTCTTTCAAAAAGGCACAATGACCCCATTGAACAATCGATTGTCAACAAACGGATAAATTTTGCGCAGGAAATAATTGAAGGGCAACTTTTTGAAATCCGACAAACACTTTTTGACTATTCCAAATTCGTCGAAAAACAACGTTTAATTTTTCAAGGAATGCGACAAGAGGTGCTTTTTCAAAATCGTTTTTCTATTTGGGATAAACAAAAAGAATCAATCAGTTTTGAAGTTCGACCTCAATTGAAAGATTACATTTTAAATATCTTTGATAAACTATGGGCAAAGCACCTTTTATATGTTACTGAACTAAAAGATGGCATTCATTTAGTTCGTCTGGGCGGAAGAAATCCTTTAAGGTATTTTTGTGAAAAGACAGATGAGCATTTCGGAGTCAATTTAGAACAATTAGAGCAAGATGTAAAAGACATTTTACACACTCAAGATCCTGAATTTTTGAGAAAAAACATCGAAAAACCATCTTCCACCTGGACCTATATCATCAACGATAATCCGTTTGGAAATAAGTTGGGAATTATGTTGAGTGACAACTCAAATATTGGATTACAAGTAGATTTCGTCACGGCTCCGCTACTGTTCATCACAGCACTGATCAGTAAAATCAAGCAAAGAAGAAAGAAGCAGAAAACGATGGATGGATAATAAACAGGTAGAGATAAAAAAATCTCCCAAACTTAGTGCCTGGGAGATAATTGCGAAACTATAATTTACTTATCTTACTTTTCGGGTGGAAGCAATACGGTGTCAATAACGTGAACTACTCCGTTTGATGCATCGACGGTTCCCAAAATCTTCGCGCCATTCACAGTCACTGCATCACCTTCGACTTTGATTTTTGTATTATCGCCAGTAGCCATAAACAGATTCATACCATCTTTTAACATATTTCCTTTGTAGGTTCCTGGAGCAGCATGGTAAGTGATAATACGCTTGAGTTTATTTTTATTCTCAGGCTTTAACAACTCTTCTAAAGTTCCTTCAGGAAGTTTTTCAAAAGCAGCATTATTGGGAGCAAAAACTGTCAGAGGTCCATTGTTGGCTAATACGTGTTCGATCGCAACTGCCTGAACACCAGCGACTAAGGTTGTATGGTCTTTCGACCCAATGGCAATTTGAAGAATGTTTTTTGATGAAAGATCATCATCAATAGCTGCCTGACTTTGACCAGAAACATCCAGGGATCCTCCAGTTGTTGCTACACTATTGTTTGGTGAATCCGGATTACATGAAAATAATAAAAAGGATACAGCCAGAGATAGGATTAAAAAGTGATTCTTTTTCATTTTTCTTATGTTAAAGTTAGATATTCAAATGAACCATGAAATTAGCAGTGAAATGGCCGTTCAACAATGATTTAAATCATTACAAAAAATGATTTTCATCAAACATATCTTAGCTTCCTTTAACATTTTGTATTCTGATACAGGCCGTGCGAAAGCCTGCTACAATCAATTGAATTGAACAAAATCAGCCTTCAATTTTGTCAGGAATTTATCAATTCAAATTCGGTAACTGGAAAATAATCAGGATTTCTATAACGTTTTCATAACATTCCTTAACAAAAAATTAACAAATTGAAAATTAAAATTCTATTCCCTCTAATCTTAATTATTTTCGTCACTTCAACTTGTAAAAAAGAAAATCAAAAAAATTCAGCCCCAAATACTTCTACTGAAGCAAGCAGTTATTTTCCATTGGAGATTGGCAACTTCTGGTATTATGACCTTTATAAAGTTGTTGATTCATCAGGCCTTGAAGAACAACTAAATTACAGTGATACGGTCAGAATCATCGGAGAAGAAATGATTGACGGCAATAATTATTTTGTCATAGAACAAGATTCCTGGTTAACCCAAAACAATCGTAAAGACACTCTTTTCTATAGAGATTCCAGTAGTTATCTAGTTACTCCTGAAGGAAATATTGTCTTTTCTTCAGTTGAATTCAATAGTATTTTGCGGTTAGTTGATTATGATCCTGCGCCTTGGGCAGTAGAGTACACAGTACCTGATACAATCGAAAATCACACTGTGCCAGCTGGAACTTTTGAATGCTTAAATTATCGGGGAAGAGTGTACTCTACAACTCCAAACAACAACTATCCTGAAAGATTTGTGCACAACTGTTATTCAGAAGATGTTGGAGTTGTATTTCAATCCATCTTTTTTGTTTCTCAATATGGCGTGCAATATGAACGCAGACTCGCTGATTATCATCTAGAATAGATCAGACAAGCTATGAAAATTAAAAAAGCCTTCAAGATTTGCGTCGAGAAGGCTTTTATTTTTTGGTAAGTTCTGATTTACTTTACTATCTCTAGTTTTTTACTTGCGATTTTATCACCAATTCGAAATGTTACCAAATAAGTTCCGGAGGACATTCCGTCCAAATGCAATGGCTCGGATACTTCACCCTGAACATCTCTCAAAATGGTGGATTGCAACAATCTACCTTTAAAATCCCAAAGCTGGATAATCACATCATTGCGTTCTTCCAAGTCCATTTTTATAGTAGAAAAACTGTCTGCAGGATTCGGGAAAACTGAAGCTTCAAACCCGTCAATATGATTAAGTCCTTCTGTTGACGTAGTACAATCCGTGCCGGAAGTAGCTTCGCACCAACGAGCTTCGAATTCCTGCAAATAGATGTTGGTAATATCCGCATCATGGAAAATCAAAGTATTTTCATCGTTACGAGTTTCGGCACTTCCAGACCAGTTATGTGATCCGGTGACAACCTGTGGATCAGAAGCATCATCAGTCCCATCGATAATACAATATTTGTGATGGGTTTGTTTACTGTTATTATCAGGAGAGACATTTACACCATTATTGAGCAAATAGGTGTATTCCGTCCCCTGGTCTCCAATATTGTCAATAATTCCTCTCACCTCAATTCCACTGTTATGCGCATCAAGGACAGCATTACCCAATTCGTTATTTGTAAAAGTCAACAAAGCAAATTGAAGATCTTCATCAGCTGTAGCAATGGCATTTGCAATACCAATAGTAGTATTGTCAGATGGTGAAAAATAGGATTCCACTATCATCCCGTTTATATTAAAAAGATGTGGTGTATTGTCTGTTTTATCCTCTCCAAATTTCAAATTTCCTATTGCAGGTTGAGCTGCATCAGTTCCCCACATTTCTTCAAACTCCCAGGTATATGCCTGCGCTAATGATTTGTCCTGAATGATGACCATATTGTTAAAATCGGTAGCTAGGTTTTGGTCAGTCAAATTTGTAGATCCAGAAATCACCCAAGACTCGTTTTCTGAATCTGCATCTATGACAAAGAATTTATTGTGCATCAAAGGGCTGCCACTATTCCCGTAAATCAATGGAAAAGGAGGGCTTGGATTTTCCAAAGCAAGATTACCAGTTTCATCATCTGTAATATATCGAACCTGAATCCCATTGTTGTAAGCTTCCACCAAGGCAGCTACTATAGTTTCCCTGTTGTTGTTATACACGCAAACATCGATGGATGTCGTCGCTGAATTAATCCTGTTGATAATTGCAGCTTCCATGGCAGCAGAAGTAGTGGCTATCGGATAACTTCCATTGGAAAATGAACCGTCAATCTCATGATTAAAATAAATCCGAACATCACCCGATGAGTTTGAACCCGTGCTAAAAACTTTGACGATTGAATTTATCGTCGAATTCCCATTATCAGAAAATGCCTGAACATAATAAAAAGTTGAAGGATCCAAACCATCTAATTCAATGCTGTGGTTTGTAGCTGAACCACCTTCGTCTATTTCGTTCACCATAGCCATTGTCGTTCCATAGCGAAGGGCTGTTGAGCCTGGATTATTGGTGGTCCACGAAATAGTAAAACCATCAGAAGTCAATCCCGATTGTGTAGGTAATGATGTAAAATAGAAATTGTCTGCGATTTCAATATCATTGGCATCTCTAAGCAATAACTGATACAATGAACTAAATTCTGAAGAGATTCCCGTCAAATTTACGGAAGCAAGTGGAATGGTCGTTCCAATCAAGGGATGACCAGTTCTGACATAAATCTCAGAACTTTGAGATCCATCAGTAAAAGAATAATTTCCAACTGAAAAAACGCTTCCGCCATCATCAAAAGTGACTCCGTTGACCTTCACAAGCATGGCTTCATTTGCTTCATTTATACCATCAGGCATGACTACCAAAGGATCTGGCAATTGATTTCCACTAGACAAAACGTTATAAGATGTGATTGGGTCAATTTCCAGCAAACCATTGTAAATTTTCAATGTCCCGGTTACCTGCACCAGGTCTCCTCGCTCTACATTTTCCGGAAAATCGGCGGCAGATCCTGTGCCTGGATATGCAGGAATAGCACCTGTAGCATCTTGAAGATATCGAATGATTCCCAATTCCGATCCGTTGGTAACGATTCCTTCCACAGTAACTGTATTTCCTTCGCTCATCCCCCTGGCAACAGCAATATCAACCTGAGCTTTTGCAACGGACAAAATTGATATAGATATAAAAATGAAAAATAGTAATCTATTCATGTTAAATCAATGTATTTTAATTGGATGAATTTATTTGTTTGAATTTTTAAATATTATTAAATCGTGTTGTAGATAGTCCAACCTGAGATATTTTAAAAACTGGCTCGAAATGACACTGACCATCTTCGCCCCTGCCCGAAGAACACAGATGCTGATTTTGCATCGTAGTCATTGAAAGATTGTGTAAAACGGTCATTATTTTGAGCATCTGTGATAAATTTTGTGTCAAGGGCATTTAAAAGATTGAAGCGGATTCCCAGCTTTGTATTTCTGATTGAAAAATTGTACCCAGCATGAAAATCCACAATATTATAATTAGGCATTTTCCAGGATTCTCTTCCTGCATTAGTCCCTTTCAGGCTCTCCGGATCAAAATTCGAATAATTTTTGGCAAAATAAGTCGTCTTAAGTTTGAAATATAATCGTTTGATGGGTTCATAACGAATAAGCCCTCCAAATTGGATCTGAGCAGCATCACCGACATGAACGCCCTTTGCATCAAAAACATAGGTGGAACCATCTTCAAGAGTGGTTTCTGCTGCTGAATCCCAAATCCAATCTGCTACAGATGCCAACCCTTCAAAAATTATTTTATCGAAAGGCTTTACCGCAAAATCCAACTCAATCCCTTTGTGCAAAGCAGCTACCCCGTTGATATTTACCGGAATTCTGTCTGACTCCGGATCAGAAGGATCTTCGAGAACGGTGGGTGCAAATTCCAGCGGTTTATTGTTCCATTTTGTATAATAGCCGTTGATATTGGCAGAGAATACTGCACTTTTAAAACTATAACCTAATTCGAAAGCAAGAATTTCTTCATTTTTATAATTATCAAACCTGATGATCCTGCCAAACCCTTTGTCAGAGTCGTATTGTGAATCAATGACATTGTTGAATCGGGTTGCTCTGCTCAAATATCCTGTGTTGACAAACACACTATTTTTTTTGTCGAGATTATATGAGGCTCCCGTTTTAAAAGTAAAACTCGGAATCCATGTCCAGTCAACTATCTGGTTTTGAGCACTTTTTGTATCAAGGACAAGACCATTGTCGCTAACGTAATCAATACTTTCCTGCGAAGGATTGTCAACGGTATATAAAATGCCGTTTAGTTCCAGTGGTTCCTCATAGGAAATAAAATAGCTATTTCCATCTATATCCAATTGCTTGTGAAACATAAAATCCTCTGCTTTATAACCAGTTCCTGCTCCTGATAAATTGACAAATATGCTCAACTTTTCTGCTTTGTATTCCAACAATCCAAACAATCCGCCCCAACGAACATATCCGTTGTTGTGATAATAGAATTTATCTCCCTCTTTGAGTTTTGCAGACTTTTCGTCGATCCGAGCATTGCGTTCACTTTTAAAATAGGATCCACCCAATAAATCATAAACTTCGCGATAGTGTTCACCGCGATAACTTCGAAGATCAATTCCTCCGGACAAAGTCAGTTTTTTATTGATATTATAACGTGCTGTGGTCAACAGACCATACCAGAAGTGGTTGTTTACACTAGCTCGTATAATACCCTGCGAAATAGGTTCATCAATAACTCCTGGAATTGTAAAAGTATTGGCTTCGTATATTTTCTTCAAATCCTGCTGCCCGTTTTCATTCAAATCAATGCTTCCAAAAGTTCCCGTTCCTCCTCCATTTCCAATGGATAGATACACGACATTCGATAAATAAAACCTATGAGAACCAGTGAATGAATGCCTGAAACTAAATTGAGGTTTGTGGTAATAATTTCTACGGGTATTGATAATTTCTCCATTCAATTCTCCCCAATGTTGATTGTAGCGCAATCCTCTGTCAAGTGGAATTGTGGCATCAATTGCATCCTGTGGGACACCATGGTCTTTCGCATATTCTGCATCAAAAGCAGCAATAGGAGATTTAAAAGAACGCTGACCGTGGTATTGTGGTGCACCAAGCCCGGATACGCTGAAAAGGTGTTTTCCGATTTCTTTATCAATTCTCAAATAATAAAAATAACCTCTGGTATATGTTTGATCCACCCAACCATCACCTTGTTTATACGAACCCGCTGCTGAAACTCCCCAGCCATTTTTTAAACGTCCTGAAGTGATCCCGACCGTTGACCGCATGAAGCCATTATTGCCAAATTCCTGTTGAATTTTTACTCCAAATTTGGCATCGATCCCTTGAGTCAGAATATTGATGGTTCCACCAACCGATGGGATAGCAAGTTTGGATGCACCAAGTCCCCGTTGTACCTGTATGGTTTTAGTGACCAGGTCCAAACCAAACCAGTTTGACCAATACACCCAACCATTTTCCATATCGTTTACGGGAATGCCATCGAGCATCACCGCTACGTTTCTTTGATTGAATCCGCGAATAGTAATCCGGGCATCTCCGTCGCCGCCTCCACTTTGTGTAGCGTAAGCACCAGGTGTAGAATTCAGGATCATCGGCAAGTCCTGTCCAGCTAATTCTTCATCTAACTTTTGGGTTGGGATATTTGAAAATGCAATCGGCGTTTCTCTTTCTTTTGCGATATCAGCCACCACCGTTACATGTTCCAAAAAAACACCTGTACCAAGATTTATGTCCAGGCTTTGATCCGCTCTGTTAATAATGATTTCAACGGTTTGACTTTCGTAACCCACATAGGAAAAAACCACCTGATATTCACCATTTGTCAGTTTGATCGAATATTTTCCGTTAAAATCTGAAATCGCACCTTTTGAGCCGATGAGGATGTTTGCACCAATCAATGGCTCATTATTGTCTCTGTCTTTGATTACACCACTGAGTGTATATTCCTGTGCAAAAAGACTGGTTGTAAGAATAAAGAAAACAAAATGAAAAAAGGCTTTCCTTTTCATGATTTGGAATTGAAATAGTGTCAAAAGGAGGTAAAAATTAAAGAAATCCTTCACTTAAGTTGGAATGAAGGATTTCTTTTCAAAACTTATTTTTCAATCATCAATTTTTTTACAGATTGACTGTCATTTTCAAAATAAATGACGATTGCATAAATTCCAGTATTGAGATCAGGAGTATTCAATGTGGTTTGTTGAATAAAATTGTCCACTTTTTGTGAAAAAACTAATTCTCCTAAAATATTATAAATAACAACCTCCTCTATCGCTTCCTCTGCTTCAATGGTCAGCTCATTTCCAGAAAGTGGATTTGGGAAGACTTTGAAAGGGATTTGATTTATTTCTCCAACAGACAAAGGATCGCAAGCGCAGTTGTGCGTTGTAAGACCGCTAAAATCGTTTTTGAAAGAAATCTCCCAATCCGCATAAGCCATCGTGTCACCCAATGCCGCGAAAACTAATCCGGTACCTTCTTTAATATTAGAATTTCTTGTCAGAGATTTATCCTTCGTAATCCATCCACCTTCAGAAGTTTCCCAGGAATCTCCCGGATCTTCGCCAACGACACCTATCACATCAATGACATTGCTGTAATCCTGCATCACTTCAGTTCCCTTGATCAAACAAACCGCATCATTTCCATTAAAATACATGGCATTGTTTACTGCATAAACAGGGCATAAAAAAACATCTGCTTTTCCTTCCAAATCCAGCCACTCGTGGTACACATTTCCATAAAAAGGAATATTGTTATTATCAGGGTCGTATTGTACACCATAGACAGGGTTGCCATCCAAATCAAAAATAGTATCCCCGGTCACGTCATCAATGAGGACATCCCAAAGTTGATAACCGTTCCAAACCGGTACTTCAAAGCCAGTTCCTAATGAATCTCTTTTGTCAATGACAATGACATAAATCCCATAAGGATCGATCATATCGTTCGGCAATTGAATGCCTTCAAACAAGTTGGGTGGAAAATCGCCATTGCTAAAACGGCCAATAGAGTAGCCTGAAAGATCTATCGCCGCGTCGGTAGGATTATATAATTCCAATGCACGGTTATTGCCATACCCTTCGACATAGCCGGAGATAAACAACTCGCTGCATTCAGTAGTTTGAGCAAACAATTGAAAGGCACCTAGGACTGTAAAAACGAATAGTAAAATTCTTTTCATGTTGAAAATATTTTGAGGTGAAAAAAACCAGGAATCTATTGTTCTCAAGGGTTGTGTTAGTATTTTTTCGCCAGGAAGGACGATTTTAACAGTGTTAACAAATTCCTTTAATTAATTCACAAAATTAAAATAAAATAGGTCTTTTCCATTGCTTTGGCTAGTTAATTTTGTGTAAAGTGTCCTGTGTTTATTAGTTTCCTATCATTTTGTATTTTCGTGAATCTTTATGTTGGGGAAAAAGCGCAAAACGGTGAAATATCCTCTGCAATTCTTTAATTAAAAATAATTGCCATTCATTTTGAACAAAGCACCTCTTGAATTAAGCAAAGACTTTCAGTATGCTCTGGATGTTTTTGAAAAAACAGACCGCAGCCTGTTTGTTACCGGGCGTGCCGGAACTGGCAAATCTACACTCCTACAACTTTTTCGAAATACTACCCGCAAAAAAACAGTCGTCCTCGCTCCAACTGGTGTTGCTGCACTCAATGTTAAAGGGCAAACGATTCATTCGTTTTTTGGTTTTCCTGCAAAGCCACTCAACAAAAGTGATATCCGAAAACGTAAAAATCACAAACTTTATAAAAATATCGAGGTTCTCATTATCGATGAAATTTCGATGGTAAGAGCTGATCTTTTGGATAATATTGATTATTTTCTCAGAGTCAATCGTGGAAATATGATTGATCCATTTGGCGGCATACAGGTGATCTTTTTTGGCGATTTGTTTCAGCTTCCTCCGATTGTTTCAACAGAAGTGGAACGCACTTTATTTCAAACCATTTACGAAAGCCCATATTTCTTTTCCGCACAGGTTTTTGAAGAGGGTTTTGTAATGGAAAAGATGGAATTGCGAAAAACATACCGACAGGAATCTCGACATTTTATTCGCCTGTTGGACGCCGTCCGCGTCAATCAACTTGATTATGAAGATTTGGAAGATCTCAATGAAAGATACGAGCCGAATTTTCAATCAAGTGATTTTTACATTACGCTTTCTACACGAAATGCCATCGTCGATCAGATCAACGAACGAGAACTGAAACGCCTGAACGCCGAAGAGTTTACATTTTTGGCTTCAATAAGTGGTAATTTTAATCCAAAATTGTTCCCAACCGAAGCAGCACTAAAACTTAAAAAAGGAGCCCAAGTCATGTTTGTTAAAAATGATCCCCGTCGTCGTTTTGTGAATGGAACAATTGGAAAAATAGCCCACATCGATCCCGCAGGAATTATTGTTGAAATCGAAGAAAACGACAAAAAGCGTTCAATCGAAGTAGAAAAATTGGAATGGGAAATCCAGCGCTATCAGATCAGCAAAGAGGATCAGACAAAAATCGACACGGAGATTGTCGGGACTTTTAAACAGTACCCATTGAGACTGGCATGGGCGATTACTATTCACAAGAGTCAGGGGAAAACTTTTGACAAAGTAATCATCGATTTGGGGAGAGGTGCTTTTGAGCATGGCCAGACCTATGTGGCACTCAGCCGTTGCCGAACTTTGGAAGGAATTGTACTCAAACAAAAGATCCAGCTAAACGATATTATGGTTGATGATCGGATTGTCCAATATTACGAATCCAACTTTTAAAAATGTAAACCAGTTTCTTTCGGTTGCTAATAAAGTTTTTATTTATTACAAAAATTGCTATTTTAGACCCTTGTATCTAAAAATGAAAATTAAACAGGTATGGCCAGGACTAGAAGAAAACGCCAATTGGAGGTCAGAAACAGAAGAGCATCAAAGAAAATATTTTTAATCGTTGCCGTGAGTACCGTTTTGTTTATGTTCTTACTTTTTCTACTCTTCAAAAGTACTCAGTAAAGTACTCTATTACCCCTTAACCAACTATTTTAACTTTTTTAAAATCCAGATATTCTGCGTCTTTTCGAAAAATTGATTGCGGCCTGAGGCTGGTA
>JANQFJ010000099.1 GCA_028277915.1 Saprospiraceae bacterium | reverse complement strand
GCATTTTCCCAAATCCAACAGACGGAATGCTCCATATCAATTTTGCACAACCGCTACAAGGCAAGATGGTCATAGAATTATATGCTTCAAATGGCCAACTTTTAAAACACCAACTTGCAGATAGATTAGACTCCTCCACAAAATTGGATTTAAAGGCATTTTCAAATGGAATTTATCTCATCAGACTAATCGACCAGGATACTGTTTTAAGTAAGAAAATTGTTTTGCAAAAATAATAACACAAAAATTATTTCATTACTAAAAATGACCAAGGGTGTGGCTTCGGCTTACGCCCTTTTTTATTACTTTTGCAGCATTTGAAAAAACAAACCTGCAATGATAAAAGCAAACAATCCGAAAACTCAATCCTGGCTCGATGTCCCCGAAGGAAGTGACTTTCCAATTCAAAATATTCCGTTTGGCATTTTTAAAGCCAAAAGACAATCACCCAGAGTTTGTACGCGCATCGGAGATCATGTGATCGACCTAGCAAAAGTTAATGACCTGGGCTATTTCGCTGATCTGGAAATTCCAAAGGCAGTTTTCAGAAATGATTTTTTGAATGATTTTATGGCTCTAGGGAAAACCAAAACCCGTGCTGTTCGTGATCGAATTTCAGAATTATTCAACAAAAGATCCCGTAAATGGAATGCTCGTGAAATGTCGGAGCATATTTTATACGATATTGAAGAAGTAGAAATGCTTTTGCCTATTGAAGTACGCGATTACACGGATTTTTATTCGAGTATGGAGCATGCCAAAAATGTTGGCGCAATGTTCCGTGATCCAAAAAATGCTTTGCTGCCCAATTGGAAACACCTCCCCGTAGGGTATCATGGACGGGCTTCCTCTATCGTCATTTCAGGCACGCCGATCCATCGTCCGAAAGGACAATCCAAACCAAAAGATGCTACCAAACCTGTCTTCGGACCAAGCAAATTATTGGATTTCGAATTGGAAATGGCATTCGTTGTTGGAAAATCTACGGAACTTGGAGAGACCGTCTCAACAGCTCAGGCTGAAGACTATATTTTTGGAATGGTGCTTTTCAATGACTGGTCAGCCCGCGATATCCAGGCTTGGGAATATGTACCACTTGGACCATTTTTGGGGAAAAGTTTTGCTTCAACGATTTCTCCCTGGGTAGTTACACTTGATGCCATGGATCCGTTTCGGGTAAAAGGTCCAAAACAATCTCCAAAAGTCCTTTCCTATTTGGAATATGAAGGAGAAAAAAACTACGATCTGAACCTATCCGTTGAAATCCAACCTGAAGAAGGTAAATCTAAAACAGTTTGCAAATCCAATTTCAAATACATGTACTGGAACATGTGTCAACAACTCGCTCATCACACGATTAATGGTTGTAATTTAAATGTAGGAGATATGTGCGCCTCTGGTACGATTAGCGGGAAGAATAAAAACTCCTTCGGCTCTATGCTTGAAATCACCTGGAGGGGAGCCAATCCTGTGAGCATGCCTGATGGCTCTGAACGCAAATTTATCAACGATGGAGATACTGTCATCTTAAAGGGTTGGTGTGAAAAAAATGGTGTACGCATTGGATTTGGGGAAGCTAGTGGAAAGGTGCTGCCAGCTAAATAACAGGCAGTTTGATTTAATGTGTATAGTACCAAACTTGGAAATGGTAATTTGATACATTAATGTTATTTAAAAACAAAATTAATTCTTAGTGAAACTTAGTGAACTCAGTGCCTAAGTGGTGCAAAAATTAAAAACCACTGAGACACTGAGGACACTCAGAAACACTAAGATTTATAGCTTTGTAACAAGATTAAAGTAAAATTTTATTTTTGACACCATTATTGTATCGCTCATTAGCAAATTATTTTTCCCTAACTTTTTGAAAAGTTTTAAAAAGTGATTTCAGAAAAGTACATTCAAAGCCTTAGAAAATTCAGGGCTTTGCACCGCCTTATCGGTATTACTTTGGCGTTGTTGCTTATAATTAGCGCAACTACTGGAGTTTTTCTTGCTTTGAAAAAAGAAGTTGCCCTCCTTCAACCTCCAACCGCAAAAGGGATCAGCCAGGAAATGGACAAATGGAAGTCATTGTCTGAGATCGATTCACTGGCAAAACTTGCCCTTTATTCCGCTCATCCGGATCATTCCAACAATCCCGTTGACCGAATCGATGCTCGCCCTTCAAAAGGAATTATAAAAGTATTGTTTAAAAATGGCTATTGGGAAGTTCAGATTGATCCTGTTTCCGGTGAAATAAAATCAATTGCCAAGCGCCACTCAGACTGGATCGAAGCATTACATGATGGTTCCATTGTGAATAACTTGTTCAAATTAATCTCAATGAATTTTTTGGGATTTGGACTCCTGGCATTGATCACTACAGGAATCTGGCTTTGGTATGGCCCAAAAAAAATCCGCAAAAAGAAAGTCACTATCAGAGAAAAAAAGCTCAAATATAAACCTGATAAATAATTTCCTTCCAAAACCTATCTTCATGAGCAAACACTTTTTTTAAAAATAATCCGTCAAAATTATTATACCTAAGAATATTATGTATCTTTGACTTATGCATTCAAAAGAATTACTCAAAGGAACATTAAAAACTATTGTGCTAAAACTGCTTGCCGAAAACGAACGCATGTATGGGTATGAAATCACTCAAAAGGTGAAAGAACTTACACTTGGGAATATCATTTTGACCGAAGGAGCACTCTATCCCACGCTGCATAAATTGGAAGCAGAGGGTTTACTATCAACCGAAAAAGTGGCTATTGGTAAACGAATTCGGAAGTATTATTCACTCACTCCAAATGGCATCAGCGAATCGGTTTCCAAGGTAGAGGAGTTTAAAGCTTTTGTACAAACCATGCAACTGGTATTGGGTATCAAACCAATTTAAACAAAGAAATTATGATTCAACTGACAGATCAACAGATGGATTATATCCAACAATATCTCAATGAAGAAGGCTTATCTTACGAACCCTTAAAAGATGAGATCCTTGATCATTTGTGTTGCCTTACTGAGACCAGCATGCAATCCGGCAATACTTTTCACAAAGCAGTCCAACAGTCATTTTCCCATTTTAAAAAAGAGGAAATCAAGACCATTCAAAAGCAAATAATTTATTCATCAACCCGAAAATTTCGAATTATGAAAGTAACATCATTTTTAACTTTGGGCTTTTTGCTCACTTTTTCAACTCTTTATTGGGGCATTTTGCAAGATCCGCCAACGATCAGCCCTTTGAAAGGAGAATTTAAAATCACCAGCGGTTTTGGAAATCGCATGCATCCGATAAAAAAGAAACCAAAGATGCATAAAGGTGTTGACTTCAAAGCTCCCATGGGGACTGAGGTCGTGGCTACTTCTGATGGCATAGTCGAAAAAGTAGTTTCAAACACAAGCGGATACGGTAAACACATTGTCATCAAACATGATGAGCATTTTAAAACTTTGTATGCTCAGCTTTCAAGGATGGATGTTAAAAAAGGCGATCATGTGAAAAAAGGCCAGGTCATCGGCGCTGTAGGAAGTAGTGGTTTTTCAACGGGCCCTCATTTGCATTACGAAGTCATTAAGGACGGAGAGCATCAAAATCCTGAACTTTATCTGCACCCCTAAAAATATACAGGGTGAAACCGGACTTGTCCTAAGGTATTAAACTCAACAGTCGGTGCCGGCACTTTTATCGTATTTAATAAAAACAACAACGTTTTCAAAAAATGACTTTTGGTTTTAATACGGCTAAGGTCTAGGTCCAGCGAAAGAAAAAACTGCCGATATCTCGGATATTCATTATCATCCAATTTGTAAAAAACTTCATCCTCATACCATTCATTTTTAAAACCGCCAAACATATTATTTGACCCATATCCCACGGCAATGTTTAACCATTTCGGGAATTTGCTTTTTTTGTTTTTCATAAACGAATGAACATTTACAGAAGCCCAAATGGTTTGTTCGTTGTAATCTTTTAAAAAACGTTCGAGAGCAGTTTCTCCAAAAAGAGCATGGGTTCTATTTTGTAACGTCGTGGTATGTCCGCCTTCTACCGAATAGACTATAGTAGCAGGATACGTGGTTGGGAATGAAGACATTTTCATAACAATTCTTTGTTCTTTCCAGGCAAGCTCCTGCGAAACCATCATTGCACACCCCAAAGTATTAAACGCCATGTCGGCAACCGAAAAACCCCATTTTGAAGAGTATCCGTCCAGTATCTCAAGAGAAAACTGGAGGAAAAATCCAATTCCGACTCCTGTCCACATTGCTTTCCGACGATCCATACCCGTCCATTTAGCCCCCTGAAATGCCCAATTGCTATAGGTATAAGCTGTAAACAGATGCCCCATTTTGTCCACATCATTCCATTCCCCCCAATCATCGAATAAATGAAAATTTGAACGCTCATAATCCGCATACCAAGCTTCGTTCAGACCAATCATCAGACCGGAATACATTGTAACTCCGATAGCCGAACTTGTCCAAAATCTTCCTTTATGGAAGGTTTCCGCAGGCTGGAAAAAAGGAATCTTCTCCACTTTTTGAGCTTCAGTGGTGCCAACAAAGTTTACTATTAGCAAAAAGGTGAAAAGCGGTTTAAAGATTTGCATAAGGTGAATTGAGAATTACGGCAAATTTAACCTATTTTTAGCAATACAATGGTTCTTTTATGAGAAATCGAAATGCCATCAAATGGTTGTATCATCAGCTTCCTTCTTTGGTTGAAAAAGGAGTTATTCAAGCTGAAACTGCAGAAAATTTAAAACAACACTACGGAGAAATCGATGAAAAGCCGGATTACAACATAGCTTTTCTCGTCGCAGGGATCCTCGGTGCAGTGCTCATTGGTGGTGGAATCATTTTGATTTTTGCCTACAATTGGGAAAACCTATCCAGAACCTGGAGAACAATTCTCAGTTTTCTACCATTAATTTTTGCACAAGTAATTTATGCTTATGTCTATTTCAAAAAGCGAGATGCCCTTAGCTGGATAGAAGCCTCTTCCGGTTTTTTGATGCTGATGCTGGCCTCCTCGATTGCATTGATCAGCCAAACATACCACATTGCGGGAAGTATCGAAAGCTTTTTGTTTATCTGGATGTTATTGAGCATTCCTTTGCTCTATCTTATGAATTCAAGTCTTACCGCAATTTTTTATCTCGTCGGAATAGCAAGCTGGGCTGTAAACCAAAATGGCACTGAGTCGGTTTATTATTGGGCATTTTTATTGGCTTTTTTGCCTCATTTTGTGATAAATACCAAAAAAGATCAAGCATCCATCCGGGAAATTTTGTTGGGTTGGTGCTTAGTATTTACTATTCCATTTGGGTATTTCGGAACTATAGAACCCAAAATACCGGAATACAGTTTAATTTGTACAGCTTTTATAATCAGCAATGTTTACCTGATTGGCGAATTGGTTTACAAATCCAATCAATTGATCTCCCGTCCATTTCAAACCTTTACTATCGGTGCCTTATTCATCATGTGCATGATCATGGGATATTCCTGGCCCTACGAACAGACTTCAATGGAGACCTTGGTTTATGGCGATAGATACGCATCATGGGCAGGAATGATCAACTTTTTATTTTTTGGCGCTAATATTCTGGGATTTGGATATCTTGCTTTTTTGAACTGGAAAGAAAAAAAAACACTCAACTACTTTGTGCTTGTGTTTCCCTTTTTTATAACGATCGGGCTAATATTGACACGGCTCGACATGGAAATCGCTGCCATTCTGCTGGCTAACATTTTCCTTTTTGGTTTTGGAATTTTTTATATCAAATCAGGAATTCAAAAACATCGAATGGCAATGGTAAATGTGGGGATGCTGTTTATTTCAGCCTTGATCATTGCTCGTTTTTTCGACACAGACTGGAGTTTCGTAGTAAAAGGAGTTGCTTTTGTTATACTCGGAATTGGTTTTTTGAGTGTCAATTTGTTACTTTCAAAAAAAATAAAAGCAATGCAAAAAAATAATGCAGGTTGATCTAATGTATTCGAACTTCTGTCTCTTTCGTCTTTTAAATTTTTAATTTTATATAATTATTAAAACTCTGAACATTCGAAACTGTTATTTTATAAAAATTAATGGATAAAACTAAAAACAAAAAAATCTAATTATCATGAAACAAAGTAGGTTAATCACTTTAGGAATTATAACCATGGTTGCGCTAATATTTGTCCTCGCGCTTTCCAACAGCATCTTTCTAACGATCGATCCTGGACAAAGAGGCGTACTTTTTAAGCGGTTTGGCGGCGGACTGGACAAGCAACATGTTTACAAACAAGGCTTCCATATCATTGCTCCATGGAACACGATGTACGTCTACGATGTCAGAGTCAATGAATCATTTGAAACAATGGAAGTATTGTCCAAAAATGGTTTGAACATTAAAGTAGAGCTTTCTTATCGTTTTCAGCCCGATCAAGAAAAAATCGGCTATATACACGATGAGATCGGAGTAGGCTATCAGGATAGGATCATAATACCGGAAATACGGTCTGCGACCCGTGAAGTTATCGGAAAGTATCTTCCGGAGGAATTATATTCCAGTAAACGTGAAGCAATTCAAGATGAAATATTTCAAAGGACTTCGGAAGCAATTGCAAAAAAACATTTGGTATTGGATGCTGTATTGATACGCGAAGTTACACTTCCGGAGACGTTGCAGGCCGCAATTGAACGAAAACTGAAAGAAGAACAATCTTCATTAGAGTATGAATTCCGTCTGGAAAGAGAACGAAAAGAAGCCGAACGAAAAGTAATCGAAGCACAGGCAAAAGCAGATGCAAATCAGATTCTTAACGCCAGTTTGACTGACAAGATCTTGAGAGATAAAGGAATTGAAGCCACGCTAGAACTTGCAAAATCAGGAAATTCAAAAGTCGTGATTGTAGGAGGTCAGGAAGGTGGTTTACCACTGATCCTTGGTCAGTAATATTTGTAAAATAAATCTACATGAAGAGGCTGTCTTTTGACGGCCTTTTCAGTTTGTAAAATTCAAATCTCTATGCAAATTGATACTACCGTCACATTAAACAACGGCATCAAAATGCCGCAGTTTGGCCTTGGCGTTTATTTATCCGAAGAAGGATCGGAATGTTATAATGCAGTACAAACTGCAATAGACTTGGGATACCGCCATTTCGATACAGCCAGTTTTTATCAAAATGAAAAAAGCGTTGGAAAAGCAATTCGGGAACATTCCATTGACCGTTCTGAAGTATTTGTAACCACCAAGTTGTGGAATTCTGATCATGGCTATGACAATACCTTAAATGCATTTAAAGAGAGTTTGAAAAACCTTGATTTGGAATATATTGATCTTTTTTTGATCCATTATCCTGTGCAGTTTATACGCCTGGAAACCTGGAAAGCTATGGAACGCATTTTGGAAAGCAAAAACTGCAAAGCCATCGGTGTTAGCAATTACATGGTTCACCATATGAACGAATTGTTGGCCAATTGCAATATTCCACCGGCGGTTAATCAAATTGAGTTGAGTCCATATTGTTTTAAGTCAAGAGAAGGAATTGTGAAGCTTTGTTTAGAAAATAGCATTGCTGTTGAAGCGTATTCACCCTTGGTTCGCACAAAACGATTCAATGATCCAAAATTGATAGAACTTGCAGATAAATATGACAAAACTCCAGCACAAATTTTGATTCGATGGGCATTACAAAAAAACATCGTGGTCATTCCAAAATCCAGCAATCCAAAAAGAATTGAAGAAAACGCTGATGTTTTCGATTTTAATATTTCAGCTAATGACTTGAACCGTCTGGATAATTTTGACGAAAACCTTATTGTTTGTTGGGATCCAATGCAGACACCTTAAATTAAGGCATAATATCTCTGGCAAACATTATTCGCGGTTTCCAATAATTGGATTGGGATACGTTTTGAACCATCACTCCTTTTGAAGAAGTACTATGTATCACCTCAATCCCGTCTGGTGAATTGGAAAGAATCAACGCAACATGATTTATTCTGCCATGTTTTCCGAAAAAGAGTAAATCTCCTTTTTGTGCTTTATTAAGAGATATTTTTTTTCCGGTTGCGGCCTGTGCTCTCGAACTTGGTGAAAGTGGAATGTCAAATTTTTCAAAAACATAACCTGTAAATCCTGAACAGTCAAAACCTTTAGGGTTTTTTCCGGCGTATTTGTACCTCACACCAACATACTTTTTCGCATGACGAGTAATGTCATTTCTCAATCTTTGTTCTTTACTATATGTTTTGTTTGGCGTTCGATATGCAGGTTTTCTTCCTTGTTGAGATGGTGGACGATAGTCAACTGTGGTACAGGATGCTATTAAAAAAGAAAAACCGCCTAGCAACAATACAGATTTTACAGCGTTCTTAAACATATGCAACTCATTTTGAACAAAAAATATTACTCGTTGTCAATGGTTAGTTAATAGGGTTATTAAAAACATAAATTTTCAGCGAGTGAAAGCGGTTAGATTGAACTAACCGCTTTTTTTATTATACTACCACACAAGTAATCAGTTGCAGTAAAGGAATTAAAAAACGAGGAAAAGGAATTAATTATTTCTTAATTTCAAAAACATCTCTATCTGCCAGGAATTGAAGCTTATTCCTAAAGGCCATCTGATCTTTGTAGGAAAGATCAATTGTGAATATCCCTTCAGCATCGGTAACCCGATATAAAACATTGCCAGCAAAATCGATTACTGAAGTATCACCAGCATAAGAAAGGCCGGTACCGTCGCTACCCACTCTGTTGACCCCAGCTACATAAGATTGGTTTTCAACGGCACGAGCTGCCAACAATGCTTTCCAGGCTTGTCTTCGACGATCTGGCCAGTTTGCTGTATAAACCAACAAGTCATAACTATCAGTATTTCTACTCCAAACCGGAAACCGCAGATCATAGCAGATCAAAGGGCAAATGCGCCACCCTTTCCATTCCACAATCAACAATTCACTTCCAGCTGTAAATGTAAGATGCTCCTCTGCGAGCGTAAAGAGGTGCCGTTTATCATAAAATTGATAACTCCCATCCGGAAAAACAAAAACCAGGCGATTGTAATAACTACCATTTTCAACAACTATAAAACTCCCCGCAATCGCTGCGTGGATGGTTTCAGCATTTGTGATGAGCCATTCCATTGTATGCCCGTTCATGTCTTCTGCCAATTGAGTTGCCCTCATACTAAACCCGGTAGTAAACATCTCTGGCAATATCACTAGATCTGTAGTGCCAGCCAATGGTAACAGCTTTTTTTCGAACATTTTCAGGTTATCGGAAATATTTTCCCAGTGGAGCGTGGACTGGACAGTAGTAAGTCGAAGCCTTTCCATAATCGATTTATTGCAAAATAAAAGAGACGTAAGTTAATAACTTACGTCTCTTAAAAATAGGGTTATTTTGATTAAGTGTGTGCTTAAATCAATGTTTTTTATTCTGCCGAAGGAGGAGTATCACCTTCTGTTGCTTCACCACCTTCGGCAGCGGCAGCTTCTGCAGCAGCAGCTTCAGCGGCAGCAGCTTCTTCTTCTTCAGCTTCAAGACTACGTAGCGCACGAGGTACTTCAACAGAAGCAACCGGAATACCAGGAGTAGTCATCATTTCCATTTCTTTGCTGATTTCGATATCACGAACACGAATGGATTGTCCTAACTGTAATTCAGAAACATCTACTAACAACTCATCAACCAGATGCTCAGGAGTAGTTTTAATTTTAACAGTCCTCAATTTTTGGTACAATTTACCACCGGTTTTCACTCCGGGAGCTTGTCCTTTAAAGCGAACCGGAAGCTCTACTTTGATTGCTTGCCCATCAACCAATTCCAGAAAATCTATGTGCATTAGATTATCTGTTACTGGGTGAAACTGCATATCCTTAAGGATACATTTATAAGTTTTTCCATCTACCTCAATCTCAACCAAATTGAAATCAGCTGTATAAACCAGCTTGGTAAAATCAAGAACTGGAGCAGTAAAGTGAACTACATTTTCACCTCCATAAATCACACAGGGTACTTCATTGGTCTGTCTGGCCAATTTAGCAGCTCGCTTACCCAAATCTGTTCTTTTATTTCCTTTTATGGCAATGGATTCCATATCTTTTTACTTTATCTAAATGTTTAGAAAATTGTTTTTCCTAAATAGGTTTATTAAAAATGCACGCAAAGATAATCAAATATTTTTAGAAATACAGAAAATCAAAGCATTGGAATGTAAATCGGTCAATATTTTTTGTAAAAAAACCCTTTGCCTTTATTTTTCAACAAAAAGTGCGGAAATAGAGCGATGTTCATGCATATTTCTTATTGCTCTGGCAAAAAGTTTGGCGGTTGAAAGCACCTTGATTTTTGAAGATTCTTTTCTAAGCGGGAGCGTATCACAAACGATTACCTCTTCAATTTTTGAATTCTCAATATTTTCATATGCTTTTCCTGAAAGTACGGGATGAGTACATAACACACGGACACTTCTCGCTCCTTTTTCAGTTATAATATCTGCTGCTCTACACAATGTACCTGCGGTATCAACAATATCGTCAACTAAAATCACATCAGCACCTGTCACATCACCGATGACCGTCATTCCTGCAACTTCATTTGCTCGCTTGCGGTATTTATCGCAGATCACCAAATCCCTTGCAAAATATTTGGCATAAGTCCTTGCCCGTTTTACTCCTCCCACATCTGGCGAAGCAAAAGTGACATTCGACAAATCCTGATTTTTCAGATAAGGAATGAAAATCGCTTCGCTTTTCAAATGATCCACCGGTATATCAAAAAATCCCTGAATCTGATCAGCATGCAAATCCATAGTCATAATTCGGTTTGCACCCGCCGCCTGGATGATCGTCGCGATCAATTTAGCTGAAATAGGAACCCGGGGTTTGTCTTTTCGATCCTGACGAGCGTATCCAAAATATGGTATTACAGCAACGATATATCCAGCAGAAGCTCGTTTGGCAGTATCTATCAATAACAACAGTTCAAGCAAATTATCCGCAGGTGCGAAAGTTGATTGAATGAAAAACACATAACTCCCGCGCACAGATTCATTGATGATTGGCTGCATTTCACCATCGCTGAATCGTTGGAGCGTCATGTCACCCAACGAATAACCGTAATAATCAGCAATTCTATCAGCAAGGTATTCTGAATTGGTTCCTGAGAAAAGTTTTACGTCCACTTTGTATGGTATGTTGTTTAAAAGTAAATGATCTTTTTGAACTCAAACTAAGCGATGCCCCATAGAGAAGCACAAAGTTAAAAAGAATTAAAACAAAGGTTGCAATGCGGTATGTTTTTAAATAAAACATTTATCAAAAATTTGACGATGATACTAAATAGTTTGTCGATGAATTGTGAAAATTTTAACATTTTTTGTGATCTTTAAAGCAATTGATTCACCAATAAGTATTAAGATCTTGAGAGCACAAAAATGAATCAACCGGAATCACTTATTGGATTATTGCTAAAACCGGTTATATTGATCAACTAATCAACCGCAACAATACAAGCCATGGTGTTATTGTTTTTTGAAGATTGGTGGGGGCCATTGAGCAGTACCGAAAAAGTTTTTTGGGGAATATCTCTGGTATTTAGTGTATTATTCCTCATCCAGTTTGTAGTAAGTCTAATAGGATTGGATTTTGATACAGATACCGATGTTGATGTCCATACAGATATTGATACACACGGCGAGTATCACCTCGACCCTAGCTTTACATTATTATCCGTTCGGAGTATAATTGCTTTTTTTACTTTTTTTGGATGGACAGGAGTATTAGTATTGAATGCAGGAGGAGGCATTTGGGCAGCTATTGGATTTTCAAGTCTGGCTGGTTTGGCGGCAATGTTTATCGTGGGATATATTATTTATATGTTTACAAAACTGACGGAAGAAGGCAATGTCAATTTGTCGAAAGCACTTTACAGCACAGGCGAGGTATATCTATCGATTCCTGCCAATAAAAACGGTCAAGGGAAAGTACACATCAAAGTACAAGGCGCTTTGAAAGAAGTGGATGCAGTCACCAACGGAGATGCATTACCTACGGGTTCCGCTGTTAAAGTCGTCGAAATTATAGATGATAATTTAATACTGGTCGAACAAGCAGATTACTTCTTGAAAAATTAAAAAATAACCCAATTTTTAACGAAAAATAAGTTAAAACAATCACAAGTGCTGCTTTGCAGGCATGTATGGCAATGCCACAACTTTTACAAAAAATCATTTTCAATCTTAAAAAACTAATCAATATGGATCAAGTACTCATCATCGGAATCGGTTTAATTGGACTTGTATTTATTATGCTCATGTGGGGTGCTTCCCGTTATAAGCGATGTCCCTCAGACAAAATTTTGGTAATTTATGGCCGAACAGGCAGTGGATCTGCAAAATGCCTTGCAGGTGGTGCCGATTTTGTCTGGCCAGTGATACAGGATTATGAATACCTGGACCTCACTCCTATTTCGATAGACGTGGATTTGCAGGGAGCTTTGAGTAAACAAAATATCAGGGTGTCTGTTCCTTCACGATTTACGGTGGGTATCTCCAACCAGGAAGGCGTGATGCTCAAC
This sequence comes from Saprospiraceae bacterium, assembly GCA_028277915.1. Lineage (GTDB taxonomy): Bacteria > Bacteroidota > Bacteroidia > Chitinophagales > Saprospiraceae > JAHDHW01. The sequence goes on along the minus strand of JANQFJ010000099.1, from coordinate 20,478 downwards.
GCCGCTGAAAGGTTGTTGGGTAAATCACAAGACCAGATTCGGGATATTGCAAAAGATATCATTTTCGGGCAACTCCGTTTGGTGGTAGCTACCATGGATATTGAAGAAATCAATGCTGATCGTGACAAATTTCTTTCAAATGTTTCTACAAACGTAGGTGCAGAACTTAGAAAAATCGGTCTTTCACTGATTAACGTAAACGTAACCGACATTCAAGACGAATCCGGTTATATCGAAGCACTGGGTAAAGAAGCAGCTGCAAAGGCGATCAATGATGCAAAAATGAGCGTTGCCGAGAAAAACCGTGACGGATCAATTGGACAAGCGAATGCGAATAAGGATGAAAGAATTCAGGTCTCTGATGCAAACGCTGGTGCTTCGATTGGTGAAGCGGAAGCAGAAGCAAAATCCATTGATGGTGCTAATCTTGCAAAAATCAAAATCGCACAATCCAATGCAGAACGGCAGGTGAAGGAGGCTGAATCACTACGTTTGGCAACAGCTGCTGAAAAAATCCAAAAAGCAAAAGCCCTCGAAGAAGCCTATCTTGCTGAGAAGGAAGCTGAAGAAGCCAGGGCTGCCAGGGAAATGGCAACACGACAGGCTGACACTATCGTTCAGGCGCAGATTGATAAAGAAAAGCTCGTGATTGATGCTGAAGCGGAAGCAGAACAAATCAGAGCGCTTGCAAAAGGTGAAGCTGATGCAATTTTTATGAAAAAAGAGGCGGAAGCGAAAGGTATGTATGAAATATTGAGCAAGCAAGCTGAAGGGTTTGATCGCATTGTGAAAGCTGCAGGAGGCAATTCAAAAGATGCCGTTTTGATGTTGATCGCTGACAAACTCGAAGAATTAGTAGCCACTCAGGTTGAGGCCATCAAAAATATTAAAATCGATAAAGTCACCGTATGGGAAGGGGGCAACAAAGAAGGAGAAGGCAATTCCACTTCCAAGTTTGTTTCAGGGCTGTACAAATCTGTACCTCCGTTAAATGATTTGTTCAATATGGCCGGAATGGATTTGCCACAATATCTTGGCAATAAAAATACTCCGGAAAATGGCAATGAAAAAGATGAAATCGTTGAAGTTAAAGAACTGCCTAAATCGGATAAAAAAGAATAGTCCTAAAAACCCAATTTTTAGGAAGGGCATCTCTCAATGGATGCCCTTTTCTTTTATTTTTGCCATAAAAAAATGAAAAACATCCTGATCCTAGGCGGCACTAATTTCATTGGCCGGGTTTTTACAGAATTGATTCAGACTGAAGAAAATTATAACATCACCTTGTTTCACAGGGGAACTACCAACACTCACCTTTTCCCTGATCTACAGCGAATTACAGGCGATCGTTATACTGATGACATTCTTGAAATCGCAAAAAAGGATTGGGACATTATCGTTGATATTTCATGCTATTTGCCTTCCTCCTTTGAATTATTGATTCCAAAGTTGAAAGGGAAAGTTGGACGATATATTTTTATTTCAACGATGTCCGTCTTTAAAATATTAAACAATGAAAATCAACTCATTGATGAACATTTTGAAAAGTTTTCTTACTCTAAATCTCAAATCCAAGATCCCGAAAAATATAAGTTTTACGGAGAAAAAAAGACAGCTTGTGAAGATATCCTGAACGAACAGGATTGGTTAGATAAAATCATTTTAAGGCCTGCACTTGTTTATGGGAAATACGATCACACCGACCGAATGTATTATTGGATACATCGTATCAATAAATTCCAAAAAACACTCATCCCAAATGGAGGAAAAGAGCGACTTAACTTCACCTTTGTCGAAGATTTGGCAGCCATCATGCGAGAAGCCATTGATATTGAAAAACATCGAAGCCATTATAATGTGATGACACATGATATCATACCTTTGAGCCAATTGTACGATACAATTGCAATGGTTGCAAAAAAGAGTCCGGCATATGTCCATCTTCCTAAATCAACAGCTGAAAAACATGAATTATCACCCTGGCAAGACATCCCATTGTGCACAAATTTTGAAGGAAAAAGTATTGCGCTTTTTGATAATAAAAAAGTAAAATCAGATTTTAAAACAGCATTCACCCCATTTAAGGAATCCATCCTAAAAACGTTCAATTATTATAAAAAACTAAGATTTCCGGAACCAATTGCAGGCATTTCAAGGAGTAAGGAAGAACAAATAATCGAAGAAATAATTTTATCAAAATAATAGATTTCACTATTTGGCTTTCATCGTTAATCTTGAAAGGAATTCTTTTATATTTGCAGCCTAAATCATTCACCTTCGTGCCGTCAAAAATAAGCCAAATATCTAAACCTCCCAACCTCAAAGCATGGCTTCTTTTAGGATTACTTGGATTGGTTTGGGGAAGTTCCTATGTTTTAATTAAAAAAGGGCTCGAAGCATTTAGCCCCGAACAAGTTGCCTGTTTGAGAATAAGTATCACAGCTTTAGCATTTTTACCAATTTTCATTCTTCGATTTAAAAAAATTGATTGGTCAAAGCTGAAACATTTGGCTATTGTGGGATTTGCCGGAAGTTTTTTTCCAGCTTTTTTATTTGCATACGCGCAAACCCAAATTAGTAGCTCAATTACTGGTGTTTTAAGTTCTTTGACGCCACTTTTCACGCTGGCACTTGGTATTCTTTTTTATAAAACACCTTTTTTCTGGACAAAAGTTGTTGGCGTTTTGGTAGGCTTGGCAGGAGCTGTTTTATTGATATTGTTTGGCAAAGAAGCTGGAGTTGAAGGCAATATTTGGTATGGATTGCTGGTCGTTTTGGGCAGTTTGCTTTATGCTTCAAGTGCTAATACCGTTGGCGCCTATTTGCAAAACATGAATGCCTTGACTATAAGTGCAGTCTCATTTGTATTGATTGGAATTCCGGCCCTGGGTTATCTATTTTATTCAGATTTCACAGCAGTTTTAGTTGAGAAAGATAATGGTTGGGCAGCATTGGGCTATATTAGTATTTTGTCCATTTTCGGAACCGTCATAGCCACTGTAGTATTTTTTAGATTGGTTCAATTGACTGATGCCGTTTTTTCATCAATGGTGAGCTATTTGATACCTATGGTAGCCATTATGTGGGGAGCAGTTGTAGGTGAACCAATTACTTTTTACCATTTGATCGGCATGATTTTAATTTTATCAGGAGTCTATATTTCCAGGAAATAATGAGTCAGCAAGTTCCTTATTTATATGTAGCATCAAGCAAAATCCACGACAGAGGTGTGTTTTGTGCAAGGCTGATCCCTGAAGGGAGTATCATTGAGATTTGCCCTGTTCTTTTTATCCCTCCAAAGGATATGGAAATGATTAAAAAAACCACACTTTTCGATTATTATTTTGCCTGGGGTGAAGATGACAAAAGCGGTGCAATTGCCCTGGGTTATGGTTCAATTTACAACCATTCACACCGTCCAAATGCAAAATATTTAGTGGATTATGAAGAGCTGTGTATAAAAATATACGCTATCAAAGACATTGAAGCCGGCGAAGAAATCACTTTTAATTACAACGGTGACCCAAAAGACCAGTCAAAAGTCTGGTTTGAAAAAAGATAAAAAAAGCCCCTTCTCGATTTTCCTACAATAGCTAAAACAGTTGGATGTTGAGAAGGGGTCGGTTTTGGGATCTTTCGGATCTGCATAGTGAATTAAAAAAAGTCGAAGGGATTAAATAAAGTGTGGTAGTTGGTTGCTGTGAAACACAGCATGGAGTGTTCTCTTTTGCTAAATTAACGAAAAGAATTAAAATTTTGTCGTTTTAGCACTTTTTCTTGAGATAACTTTTTCACCAATACGAAGTATTATAATTTATTAACAATATCTAATCTGATTCTTTAAACCAACCGCTGTACATCACGTAGTTGTTTGCGATTCGTTCAATTGAGTTTTTAAACTCTTCAGGGCTTAATTGTTTAACTTTTTTTGCAGGAATTCCGGCATAAATAAAACCTGATTCGAGGTGACTGTTTTCTAAAACAACCGCTCCGGCAGCGATCAAACAATTGGACTCGACCACTGCATGATCCATCACAATGGCTCCCATACCGATGAGTACATTGTCTTTTATGGTACAGCCATGAATGATGGCCCGATGACCGATGGAAACATTATTTCCGATAAAAGTAGCTGCTTTTTGGTAGGTACAATGAATAATTGCAGCGTCCTGGATATTTACTTTGTTGCCAATTTGGATGCTGTTGACATCTCCTCGAACGACGGTTTGAAACCAAAAACTGCAATCATCTCCAACAACCACGTCGCCAACAACAGTTGCATTTTCGGTGAGGTAACAGTTTTTTCCAAAAACCGGAGATTTTCCTTTGATGGATTTGATCAGCGCCAAAATGATTATTTTGAAGGCTTTATGTGAAGAGGTTTCAAGGTATAACCTTCTTTTCTCAGCAACCTGATTACACCATGTTCACCGCCAAGGTGTCCTGCACCGACTGCAAAGAAAGTGGGTTTTTCTTTCATCATTTCCTGCATGATTGGAATCCAGTTGTGATTTCGATTGATCAATAAAACATCTTCAAAACCTTCAATCCCTCCACCTTCTTCTTCCTTGAACATTTGCTGCATCCCGTCGATATCTTCGCTGAGGTATATTTCCACCATTTCCTTGAGCTGGTTTGATCCTTCGGATTCTGCTTTCATGCTTTCCACGAGCATTTGTGCCTGGTCTTTTAACGGGATACTGTCAAAAATACTGATCTGATATTCCACTGTTTCAAGGCCTCCCATTTCTTTTTCCATCTCTTGCGCCATTTTCATGAATTCCATTTCGTAAGAAACCATACTCCCATTTTGAAGTCCGTTTGGATCCATATCAGTTGAAGCAAAAGTGGTTAAAAACATTGGTTTGACTCGTTCGAGCATTCCCATCATAATTGCAGGAAAACCTAATTCGGATAATTTTCCTTTAACAAAAGTATATTCTTCTTCACTTAGCAATTCCTTAAGCGTAATATTATCGGGCATGAGTACTTTGCTCATAATGGTAAAAATTACAGTAAAGTTGTTCAGCTCTTCCATGTTGATCTCAAAGGTGATGCGCTCACTTTTATCGAAAGCAGTTTTGGTTTCGTCTGTCAACACGAAATCATCTTTGTTAATAATATGAATGGTTCCGTACAAGAAAGAAGGTTTGACCAATTCTTTGCCGCTGATTTCCCAAAGCAGAGATTTTTCGAGTTTTTCTACTGTCTGATTTGTGTCTGCTTTTGTAGTCTCGACAGCTTCCATCATAACCTGAGCAGTAGAAAAATTGAAAGCAATTACAAAAAGAAAAAGTGTTATAAATATTTTTTTCATCATTTTATCTTTTAATCAATTTGACTTGAATTTTCAATTATTCGCATCAAAATATTCAACAATATTCATCATCATATGGATGTCTTCGAAAAACTCCCGAACCAATTCAAAACTAACATTTGATCTGAATATAAAAGGTTCGAGAATGTCTTTAGGTTCTGTAATTCCAATATAAATTTCGGTTTCAATAAAGGAAACATAAATTTCCTTTCCAGATTCAAAACGGTAACTGACAATTGCATTTTGCATATGCTCTGACAAAAGTGAGACAACATTGGCTTCGCTTGTCGCGAAAGTCATAAATGACTCGGTAAATCGATCATCCAACCCGTCTTCAACTTCTTCTCCACCGATGGAATTAAACGCCCTAATTGAACGGGATAAGTACTGTTTAAATTCTCTTGGAAGTACGATGATCTTTCCACGTAAGGGAAGATTGAAGGTGGTGTGTAAAAAAATACCACGAAAAACGTAATTGAGGCGATTTCTGACTTTCGAAAATTCTTTCACATTCAATTCGCACATTTCAAAATCCAATTCGCCGATTTTGCCGCTGATAAAATCTTCCCCTTGATAAAACGGAGCTTTAGTTGCAAAAATATGGCTGGCTATAAAACGGTCTTTTTCGATAAAACGCTTGCTGTCGTATTTTAATGTTCCGAAATTTAAGCCATCGTCGATAAAATCCAGGATCAGATTGACTACATGAGGCTTGAAAGTTGACCGAAATCTTTGAATCCTGTACAACAGATAGGAAAGATATGTGCCTAAAGGAATAATCAAAATCAAGCTGACCACTAATATATTGAGGTAAATCTGGATAAAAACTGCTGCACACAACAATAATACAGAAACGACAAACAAAAACAACAATCGTTTGCGTTTGCGCTCCAAACGCAGCAATTCAGGATGTATCGTTTGATTATAAAAAAGACGAAATTCTTCTTTTCTTCTCACTTCAAATTATTGGCTCTGAAAACTTGGTTAAATGAGTTAGCGAACAGGTTTTCGAAGTTCTCTTTTAATCAAACAAAATATGGAAAATGCCTGAAAAAGTGTGGTCTTAAAATGAAAAAGCAGCCCGTAAAGCTGCTTTATGATAATTTGCTGTGTTCTTTTTCGTACTTTTCAATAAAGCTGGAAACAACATCTCCAATGATGTCTTTGAGATAAGCCTTTTCCGATTTCGCAATTTCTTTTAGCCTGGTCAATTTGTCTTTATCAAAGACAAAAGTCACTCGTTTTTTTGTCGGAACATTGACTTCGACTACGTCCAATCCTTCTGTATGCCTAATGAGTGCATCAAGTCCTGAAAGCCGACGCAGCCTTCTTTTTCTAGTTTTAGGTGCTTGTATTTTGCTTTTTGCCTTTTCCTCTTTTTCTTCAATTGTTTCAGCCAGAGCTTGTTCGAACAAAGTACCAAGATCAGAAGTAAAATCTTTGGAAGAGCGTTTTTTCGTACTTCGTGATACTTTCCTGGTCTTCTGCTCCTCTTTGTCAAGCAAAGGGCTTTCTTCCTGAAAGGCATCTTCAGTATCCGTTCCAAACAAACTTTCAAGTCCAACGGTAAATTTTTTCCTGCTCACGCCCTGCTTAGGTTAGTTTTTGAAATAAAGAAATTTAAAATCAAACTTTTTCTACTGCTACAGCTTCCGATCGCTCAATCACTTCTTCACAAAGAGCGAGATAGTCTTTTGCTCCATTGCTGCTGCGGTTGTATTCAAAAATGTCTTTTCTTTGAGCCGGAGCCTCAGCCAAAGCAACATTGTCTCGTATAAGTGTGTTAAAAACTTTCTCCCCAAAGTACTTTTTGATCGTTTCTACAACATCGCGATTCAACACTTTTCTGGCATCATACATTGTAGCTATCACTCCCCCGATTTCCAGTTTTTTATTCAAGCGGAAACGTACTTTATCGATAATCTGCTTGATCTTTGCCAATCCCTGCAATGCTAAAAACTCAGTTTGCAAAGGAATGTAAACATAATCGCTACTCGTCAAAGCGTTGAGTGTCAACAATCCAAGAGATGGCGGACAATCAATAATGATATAATCATAATCATCAATCACTCCATCAAACAACTCCCGCAAAATATATTCTCTACCGGCTTCATTAATTAATTCCATCTCAGCGCTTGATAGGTCAAGGGTTGAAGTGATTACGTCGAATCCTTCGCGATAGACAAACGGAACCAACTCAGATTCTCCTCTAAGAGCTTCATAAATCGTGGAATTTTGTCTTGGAATACCTAAAGAAAGTGTGAGATTTGCCTGCGGATCGAGGTCAATCAATAATACTTTGCGACCCAATTCTACCAGTCCGGCGCCAATGTTTATTGCACTTGTAGTCTTACCTACTCCACCTTTGTGGTTTAACAAAGAGATTATTTTTCCCATATCGTATGTTTACTTTTTCTTTGGTTGTGAAAATAATATTTGAATATTATTACGACAATTGATTGCAAAATAAATCTTTTTCATATAATTTAAAATGTTGCGTCGAATTATTTTTTATTATCATGTGTTTTTGAATCAACAATTGAGCCAAAATCATAATATGTTTTTTAGAATTTTTCTCATTTTTTAAATATTTCGGCTGTTCCATTTTTCAAAACTTCCATCATGCCAAACCCAAGAAAAGTCTTAAAAGTAGATGAATCAATCAGCCTTCATCTCCCTGAAAAAGCTATGGCCCAGGAGTTATACAACCTAATTGACAAACAAAGGGAATATCTCGGAGAATGGCTAATTTGGGTTGAAAAAACCAAGTCAGTCAAGGATTCACAAACCTTTTTAAAAGAAGCAGGCATTTTCAACCGTGGAGGACAACGACTGATCACTTTAATAAAAAAAAATGGACAACTCGTAGGTTCAATAGGTTTTGTAAAACTGGACAAGATCAACAAAAAAGGGGAAATCGGTTATTGGATCAGCCAAAACGAACAAGGTCAGGGTATCATCACAAAAGCTTGCAAAAAGCTGATCGAGTATGCTTTCAAACACCTTGACCTTAATCGTATAATAATTAAAATGGACTCCCAAAACCATAAAAGCAAAAGCATTCCCTCACGCATGGGTTTCACTTTCGAAGGAACATTGAGACAGGATCAATTTAGGAAAGATCACTTTAGAGATACCGATTTGTATAGTTTGCTGAAAAGTGAGTGGCTTAAGAAAAAAACCAAAAACTAAACCAAGGTTTCTTCTTTTGCTCGTTTTTTCGCAAGATTGGCTTTTAGTTTTCGCCAGTTTGTTCCCATCAGTCGATTCATGCTATGATCGACCACAAAATGCCTTGCGATATTCATCAATCCTTTTGCCCTTCGAATATATGAATCATTGGATCGCAGAGAAATCGAAAAGCCCCAATCGACATATTCGATATAATGCCAGTACCCGCTTGGCATAAAAAGCGTTTCTCCCGGATTCAAAATCACTTCATATCCTGTTGCTTTCTTTAATGCCGGGTACATCTTGTAATCTGGTTTGTTGACGTTCACAAAACTGGCAACGGTGTACGGATGCTGATAAATATTACGGGACTGATTCGGCTCAAAAAGGACTACTCGTTTCCTTCCATGAAACTGGCTCAAAAAAACATGAGACAAATCGATATCATAATGCAATCCTACCGATGATCCTTCTCCGCCAAAAAACATGAAAGGGAATCGATCATAAAATCCATCTATGATGTCCGGTTTTCTGTAATCATTACACAATTCAGGGGCATGCCGAAAAATATTGTATAAAAACATCCTCAAGTCAATAGGTTTTTCCTCCAGGATTTCAAGGTATTTTTTAAAAGGGATTTGCCGATCCGGAGCGAGATATTTTTTACCCGGATTTGCTGAATTTGCAGAATAAACCGGAACTATCAAATGGCCATATTCTTTTTTAAAAAAATCAACAGTCCATTTATTTTTAGCAGGCCAAGAATCCATCAAATCATTGAAAACAACCGGTTTTAGAGGCTTGAGATACGCCGTCTTAAAAGTTTCGCGTATAAGCCCCGATCTTCTCTCAATTTTTTTCAGGCGAAGCATAGATTCAATCTGTGTAGTTTTTAAGGATGTTCAAAAGTGCAAAACAGCGCAAACAAATGTAAATCCTTTAGTAAAAATTTCCAATAGCAAAGACCAATTTTAAACTATAGAAATTGTTTAAATATTATAAAATTCACTCTTCTAATAAATCTGTGATTTCCTCTTAAAAAATGCATTTTAAACCAACTCGTATTTTAAGTTTATGGAAATATAGAGCAAGCAGAACTTTGTAAACTTTTGAGGTGTTGAAATTGAATATATCAATGCTAATAAATCAGAGAAATTCCAATGATAAAGGGCTTTTTACGTATATTTGAGCTCTAAGATTTTTCACACTAATTGAAATACTAACCTGTTTACACCAGGATAATTTGAACTGAAGAAGCATGGCCACAAAAAAAACAAGCAAAGGAAAACAACAGCTTTCTTTTAAAATGGGCATTAATGATGAACGTATCCCGAAACTGGTAGGCGTCTTTTGCTTATTTTTTGCACTTTATTTATTCATCGCTTTTTTTTCCTATCTGTTTTCATGGCAAATAGATCAGGATCGTGTACTTCAGCATTCCCTGGGACTTTTATTCCAAGGTGATGTCGAAATGGCCAACTGGCTGGGCAGGCTCGGAGCTATCGTGTCCAATATGTTTTTCTACTGGGGATTTGGCTTGCCTTCTTTTATTTTCATCTTTGTTTTGGTGGTTGTTGGGCTGGGAAGAATTCGCAGAATTCCGTTTCGACAACATGTTGGTATTTTATGGTCTTCATTTTGGTTGTTGCTTTTTTCTTCGGTATTGCTAGAATTCATTTTTCAAAACTCCGAATTCCCTTGGGGAGGTGCTTTTGGCGAAGGTGTTTGCGCATGGCTGACCAATTTTCTGGGGACTATCGGATTGGTCATTTTGTTCGTTTTCATTGCAATTGGACTGGTCACCTGGTTTGCCAATCCCAACTTCAATGAACTCACGTTTGGCGGAGCTTTGAAAGAAATCAAATATTACTTTGAAAACCTGATCAGCGGTCGTCGCATTACTCGTAAAAAAGATTTTGAACAATCAACCTTACCCGTTACTACTTTAAAACCAAGAAATCATTCTGTAAATGGTGATGCCGAAGAATCCAATGGAAATGCTGTCAGCGATACAGCTTCCACTGAAAATAACAACGAAGAGGCAAAATCCGTTTTGGATGAAAAAGGGCAATTGGCATTTGACCTAGAGAAAAAGAAAAGAGAAAAACCGGAATCCCTGAAAAAAGGCGAAGGCGAATTGGAAATAGAAACACCACAAGAAAATCCAAACTCAAATGTAAATCCACTTTCAAGTGAACCGTCGATGACTATCCAAACTGAAAATGTGAATCATGGCGAACCCTACGATCCCACTTTGGAGCTATCATCTTACGAAAACCCTGTCCTCTCTTTGCTCAACGATTATTCTGAAGGGAAAGTAGAAATTGACAGAGCAGAACTCGAACAGAACAAGGATCAGATCATCGAAACTTTGCTCAATTATAAAATTGAGATTGTAAAAATAAAAGCCACCATTGGCCCGACCGTTACCCTTTATGAAATCGTTCCAGCTCCGGGTGTTCGAATTTCCAGGATTAAAAACCTTGAAGATGATATTGCGCTGAGTCTGGCTGCTTTGGGAATACGGATCATTGCTCCGATCCCTGGAAAAGGAACAATCGGTATCGAAGTTCCAAATAAAAACAAGCAAACGGTTTCATTGAAAGAAGTCCTGATCCATGAAAAATTCAAAAGAGCCAAAATGGATCTTCCTATTGGCTTTGGAAAAACCATTTCCAATGAAGTTTTTGTTGCCGATCTGGCAAAAATGCCACACCTTTTAATCGCTGGTGCTACGGGGCAGGGAAAATCCGTAGGGATCAATGTAGTGCTTATGTCGCTCCTATATAAAAAGCATCCTTCACAGATCAAGTTTGTGTTGATCGATCCGAAAAAAGTAGAGCTGTTCCCTTACAGTAGAATTGAAAATCATTTTTTAGCATATCTTCCGGGACTGGATGAACCGATTGTAACGGACACTACAAAAGTGGTTCACACGCTCAACTCACTGATCATCGAAATGGAAACGCGCTATAACTTACTAAAAAAGGCTCAAGCACGAAACATTAGAGAATACAATGAAAAGTTCATTGCCAGAAAGTTAAATCCTAATAATGGTCATCGTTTTTTACCGTTTATCATCTTGGTAATTGACGAGTTTGCAGACCTGATAATGACAGCCGGAAAAGAAATTGAATTGCCAATTGGCCGTTTAGCTCAACTTTCACGGGCAGTTGGTCTTCATTTAATTATAGCAACACAACGTCCTTCTGTAAATATAATCACAGGTGTTATCAAAGCGAATTTTCCGGCACGTATCGCGTTTAAAGTAACAGCAAAAGTGGATTCCAGAACGATTATCGATACTGGCGGAGCTGATCGGCTAATTGGCCGTGGAGACATGTTACTTTCTTTTGGAAGCGATATTATCCGCTTGCAATGTGCATTTGTCGACACCCCCGAAGTTGAAAGAGTTATTGATTTTATTTCTCAACAGCAAGGTTACCCCATGCCCTATTTTCTTCCTGAATTTCACGGAGATGAAGAAACCCACAGCGGAGGCAGCATCAATTTCAATGAATTGGATGAAAACCTCAACGATGCAGCCCGTTTGGTCGTTTCAAACCAACATGGTTCTACTTCCATGATCCAGCGTCGCCTTAAACTAGGTTACAACCGTGCGGGGCGAATTATGGATCAGTTAGAATCTCTTGGAATCGTTGGCCCAAGCGAAGGAAGTAAAGCAAGAGAGGTTTTGATCTATGATGAAGTAGAATTGGAACGGTTTTTGGAAGACCTTAAAAATAGGAAATAGGAGGCAACCTTGTGAATAATTTCACAGGGAAACTTAAAACCTAGCGAATCAATTTCGTTAGGTTTTTTTTATTTGAGTTTTCTTCCCTGTTCAACTTCATTCAACAAAATACATACTTACTTCTCCAACATTTTTTGCCAAAATCTTTCCTCTTGGCTGGCAAGTGTATTGATCTTTGATCAGTTGGTAAGTCGCTTCTGAGATGTTAATTTTGCTAGGCTCTCCATTGCTCTCCATTCGACTGGCGATATTTACTGTATCTCCCCATATGTCGTAAGCAAATTTTTTGTTACCTACAACGCCTGCAACCAAGGGACCACTGTGAATACCCATCCGCATCTGCCAATAATCTTCGCCAGAAGCTTTTTTCTCAGATATTCTTTTGTCCATAAAAGCGATGATTTCTTTACCTGCTCGTATGGCTTGAAAGGGATCTTGATCACCCGGCACGGGCACCCCCGAAACACATAAATAAGCATCACCAATGGTTTTTATTTTCTCCATCCCATGATTTTCAATAATGTTATCAAAGTTTTGAAAGCAGTAATTAAGTTCTTCTATGAGTTGTTCAGGACTCATAGAAGAAGCCACCCGCGTGAAACCACTAAAATCAGTAAATAAAACTGTAGCTTCCTTATAACTTTTGGGACTTGCAAAACCCTTTTCTTTGAGTTCCTGGGCAGTTTCCTCCGGTAAAATATTGAGGAGTAGTTTGTCAGATTTGTTGCGTTCAGAAATGATCTCTTCTTTTTGCTGCTCAATAGCTTCATTTTTCTGATTGAGTTGCTTATTGAGTTTGCGAGAGTATAATAAACCGCCAGCAACAACAAGAATAATCAACGTCAATAAGGCTCCCAAACCATAGAAAAATTGTACTCTTTCCTTTTGTTTGTCTAATTCCAGTGTACTGATCTCTTTGTCTCTGAGCAACAAATCTTTTTCTTTTTGTTCAGAGGCCAATTGGGCTTCTTTATTTTGGATTTCGAGTTGCTGGAGAGCCTCTTTTTGCTGAAGTGTGGCTACTTCCTTCTCCTGTTGCGAGGCAATCAGTCGTTGATGAGCTAATTCCAGCTCCTGTTTTGCCCGTTGCGTTTCCAACTCCTGAGTTTTTAATTTGCTGGCTTTGATCGTATTTTCTTTTTGTAACAATTCCTTTTCTTTTTGTTCGGTAACCAATTGAGCTTCTTTATTTTCCAATTCCAGTTGTTGGTTTTCGGCTTCTATTTTCAGCTGTTCAATCATCAATTCTTTCACATCTTCATTGATCATAAAAAGTTTGACCTGCTTTTCCGTTCGTTCTAAATCAATCTGTTGTTGTAACAATTGTTGCTGACGAAATTTTTCTTGTAATGCAAACGAGTCCTTTAGCCTCAGGTGTTTTTGAAAAAAATCTAAAGCTATGTCATGTTCGTACAATTCTGCGTGAATAAGAGCAGTAGTATAATATACATCTGTAAGTAGGACATCATTTTGATTAGACAGCGCTAAAGCTCTTGATTGATCTGAATATCGCAAAGCATTATGGAAATCTTGCTTTTTGAGATAGATCGTGGCCAACAACTGATCAATTTCATCAAGACTTTTGGATTCATGTTTATTTTTAATTTTTCTTGCTTTCAACAAATAATCGATACTTGTATTAAATTGTCCTAAATTATAATATGCAATTCCAATATTTACATTAAGAATTGCTTGAGCATAGTAGTCTTCTTTATCTAAGAGTTCTAGAGCTTGTTCGAAATAGAGTATGGATTCTTGGTATTGCTCCAGGTGGTTATAATTGTAACCAAGATTATTATAGATTAGTACGCGCTCTTTATCAGGTCGTTGATGATCTTCTAACAATTGCTTGATGCGAAGGTTAAAATCCAGTGCTTTTCGGTATTGTTTATTAAGTACATATGCCTCCACTATTTCTTTCAAAGTATTGATTTGCCCATTGAGGTTGCCCGATTTTTCCATATCTGTGAGAATATGATCGTAATAATAATAGGCACTATCCGGTTTTGATAGATTGGCATAAGTTTCAGCCAATTGTTGATACAAACTTTGTGATCGATCGTCAAAATTATCATTTTTACTTAAAGCAGCATGGGCTTGCAGGTAATATGGGAGCGCCTGTTCATATAATTCCTCATTCTTATATATTTTAGCAATGTTTACACACACCTCTTGAAACGCTGGATGCTCTTTTGTTTCCTGAATTGTACCGTTTACTTGAAGCCAACGGGCCAATATTCTACTAGCAGGTGCCCCGGATGTTTGTTCTTCGTAAGCAATCTGCATCAGACCAGGCACTTCATCTTGTTGAGCCCAGGCAATAAAAGGAATGCAACAAAGAAATAATATGATGAGGTTTTTAAAGTCAGACATAATATAATATTCTATTCCAGTCTATAGTTTATCCCAATTCTAATAAATCTTTTGGTCTGCGGATTATAAAACAAACCATTTGCATCAGAAGTAGCATCAATGCCGGCATATTCTGTATCAAAAATGTTGTTGACCTTTAAATAAGCCAGCAAGTTTTTGTTAAATTGATAATTAACCGTTACGTCAAGCGTATAAAACCCCGGATTAAGTAGCTGCTCATTATTCACTAAATCAGGCACCTGATATAATAGTGTATTACGGGTCCAGCTATTTGTCATATAAGTATTTTCAAATAGCAAACGAACTTTCTTAAAAGGTCTGAATTCAAAATCAACTTGTGCAATCCATTCGGGCTGGGACAGAAGACCGCCTAATGTAAATGAAATATTATCTCCTTGCGCAAAAGAGTAGAAATTCCTCGCCTCTTTCCCTCTGGCATAGTTAATATTTATAGTACTATTGAGGCCAATTGACTGTATTATATTGGTAAAAGAAATACTGGATTGAATGCCATATAATTCAGCGAAAGATTTATTATCATTAGAATACCCCAATGTAAACTCAGTAAAATCAAAATTTGGCTGAATTGAGTAGCGTATAAAATCAATTGTTCGGGTATAATAAACACTCGCGTCACCATGAACTTTCGCTCCTAACTTCCAGCGACAACCTAATTCTGCGCTGTATGTTTTTTCAGGGCTCAGATTTGCACCAGTCCTTGCAAAACCATAATTATCTAAACTAATCGTATATGAAGTAGCAGAATAATAAGGGGAAGGATATCGGAATGACCTTCCGGTAGATGCCCTGATGCTAAACTTATCTGTCCAGCGATATTGCAGGGCCAGCCTGGGATTGAAATATATCCGGTTAGTTTTTAAATAATCACTTCGACGGGTAAATAACTGTGTTCCTACAATAATATTCCATTTGCCAATATTCAGATAAGCTTCTAAAAAGGAACTTAAATCGAAGTAAATTGCATCGTCAACAACAATACGTTTGACCTCAGTGCTATTACCAATATCACCTAAAGGATTAGGACTGAAATTGAGCAAAGGACTACCTGCGCCTGCCTGTAGATTTATCCCTCCGGCTAGCTCAAAACTCTTATTGAATTTATACCCCATCAAAACATCTGCTATTCCTTCTATTGAAGAAGCTGAACTGAACCGTGTGCCAGAAAAATAAAAGTCGTCAATCGCCATTCTTAAAGAATCCAATTCCGTGTCACTCCCTACAAGTAAATCTGCAAATTCTTGGTGTACAAGATTTAATACGGGAATCACATAAGAATATGAACTACGTTCATCAGTTTCATAAAGCAATGTAGAAAGTGAAGTTTTTATATTAAAACGGTTTTTCGTTTTGCTAAAACTGAGGTTGAAATTGTTGATATGTTCTCCAAAATAATTAAGTGGATTGGCATAAGATACGGCATAAGGGTTTAGCCCAATCGAGCTGTGGTCACGGCGATAATACCGCTGGATAGAAAATTGCCAATTTTGATACTGCAAATCAATACCTAAAGCACTACTCAAATGAGGTAGTTGGCCAAATTGCGGGGACTCTTCGGTCCCCTTATAATTAGGGCGATCAAGATAAGAATAACTAGAAGCCTCTATAATATCTTCATAAATTCTTGGATTATAAAGCGTATCTATATCGTATATAATTTTCCTGTCATTGTAAAATGTATAATTGCCAAAAACTTTAAACTTCAAAACTCTTTTCCCTTTACCCATTTTACCACTAAACATAATATCAAGGTTTTCAAAGCCATTTGTACCAAAGCCCAAATCCGCCTGGACATAGACAGGTCTTTCAGAATCTTTCAGGATGATATTAATAATACCTGCCGATGCATCAGCTCCATATAAGGTAGCAGCAGGGCCATAAATGATTTCGATGCGTTCGGCCTCCCGTATGGGAAGTTGCGCCCCGATAGGCATTCCGCTCACCAAAAAGGGTTTAATGGGTACATCGTTGATCAGAATTTTTGCATAAGAATTTCCAATCAAACCCCTCATCAAAAAAGTCTCCCCCTCTAATGCAGACCCAGGTTGTGACACTCGAATGCCGGGTAAACGTTTGAGAACATCCGTCAATGTCAGATAACCATTTTGCCGGATTTCTTCGCCTGTAATTACAAAAATGGAAAAAGGCAGATCAGCTACTTCCTTTTCCGATCGACTCCCTGAAATAACCTTTGTGGCTGTCAGTAATTTCTTACCGCTTTTTACATCCTTCCAGTTAAGTTGTGAAAAGCCTAGTTGTAAACTATCCTCCTGCTGACCATAAGCATATACTAAAGTAAAAGCCATCCAAAAGACCGTCCAAAATATTCGGTTGCCCATTTAATGTATATCTTTTGATTGGGTGGCAAAATAGGAAGGTTTAACGAATCTGGATAAAAAGAATGCAGAATTTATATAAAATTGGAACTCAAAACAAAGAAAACATTGGACCTAAAGGCAATTGTAAGGAAAGGACAACAACAAAGTGAAAATTAATTTGAAACAGGTTGAGGAACCCTAGATTACATTAATTAAAGGGGCAACATTATACCAATTTTGATACTGAGGTCGTTAGTTAGGCGGTTTTAATTTTCAAAACCCCTTATAGAAAATGCCTAAATTGCTCCTCCTAGCCTTTCTGATTTTTGGAATCAACCCTCCAGTCGATGAATTTTCAATTCAATCTGCAAATAATGATGAAAATTTTAAGGTAGAAATGCTAAAGCTGGTAAATCAAATCCGTTCTGAAGGATGTCAATGCGGAAAATATTACATGCCGCCGGCTCCTCCTCTCCAATGGAATTCTAAGCTGGAAAAAGCCGCAAAATTACATGCAAAAGATATGAATGCTAATAATTTCATAGGACACCGTGGTTCTAATGGGAGCAAAATCAGTGACCGAATTCGATCAGCAGGCTATTATTGGGGAGCCGTTGGAGAAAATGTTAGCTGGGGATATAAAAGTCTTGAAGGTGCAGTTTTGGGATGGAAAGAAAGCCCCGATCATTGTGTCACATTGATGAGCGCAAGCTATAAAGATTTTGGCGCTGCAAAAGAAGGGATATTCTGGGTGCAGAATTTTGGACGAAAGATGAAATAGTGCTTCAGATTCCGAACTACAAACACAAATTGCATATTTGCCATTTTTTTCATTCCAATTTATTAAAAAAAGTTTGAGCAGAGTCTATATTTCTGATAGTTTTGCAGCATGGCAAAGCGCGATTCCCTTTATCCGAAAAATCTGCAATACTGGAAATTTTCGTTTTATGGATTCCTGAAGAATCTGCGATTTTTTGATGCTTTCATCATTCTCTTTTTGAATCAAATCGGAGTGAGCTATACCCAAATCGGGATATTGTACGCCATTCGCGAGATTATTTCCTTTTTAATGGAGGTGCCCTCCGGTATTATTGCAGATCAATTTGGGCGAAAAGAAGCGCTGCTTGGTTCATTTCTGCTTTATATCATTTCATACATCATACTTTATTTGACGGCAAATTTTTATTTGTTAATGATCGCTTTCATTTTATATGGAGCTGCCGATGCTTTCAGAAGTGGAACGCACAAGGCCATGATTATGGAATATCTTAAGATTCATGGTTGGTACAATCACAAAATTGATTATTATGGCCACACCAGAGCCTGGTCACAGCGCGGTTCGGCAGTTTCAGCGATCGTTGCCGGATTTTTAGTGTTTTTAGAAGGGACTTTTCAAAATATCTTTTTATACTCTGTAATCCCCTACCTTCTAAACTTTATATTGGTACTGAGCTATCCAAAAGAATTGAATCGATTAGGTTCTTCAAAAATCGTAAAAAGAGAAACTATCCCTGAATTCCTCCTAAAGCTTTGGAAAGTCACACGAAATATTAAAGTTGCCTCAATTATATCAACTTCTGCATTGCATTCTGCTTATTTGAAAGGCATCAAAGATTTCATCCAGCCCATGATGGCCGCTTTGGCTATTGCCATGCCAATTCTGGCATTCATTCAAAATCCGGATAAAAAGGTTGGACTGGTAGTTGGAATCCTCTACTTTTTCATCTATATGCTCACCGCATTTGCATCTTCCCAGGCCGGAAAACTGACCCGAAGTTTAAAACACAAAGCTGCAATCGCTGCTGCAACTTTATTTTTGGGATTGGGTTTTGGTGCTTTGTCGGGCTTGTTTTATTATACTCAGTACCTGATTCTGGCAATTTCAACATTTTTATTGGTTTATGTGCTTGAAAACCTGCGCAAACCAATTCTCACAGGCTATGTTGTTGACGAAGTTCCAGAGGAAATTTTAACAAGTATGCTCTCTGTTCAGAATTTTCTAAAAACCATTTTTGCAGCGGTTATTGCTTTATTATTGGGCTGGTTTGCAGATTTGCTTGGGATTGGATTGGGCTTGTTGATTTTGTCATCAGGATTGATAATAATCGTGTTGATTTTGGAGAGTATTGCCTATTTTAAAGTAAATCGTTCAAAGTCTGGTTGATATTTTGCTGAACCATTTCCCGCAATTCAGATTCAAGCATCGAAAACTCATCTCTTCCATAGGTTTTTGCAATCACACCACCTTTTAAATAACTTATTTTATCGCAAATGTTTGTCAAAGAGGAGAGAATGTGTGAAGAAAGAAGGATAATTTTTCCGTGTTTTTTTAATCGGTCCAATATCTGAAATATCTTCTCATTACTTTCAACATCCACTCCGTTGAACGGTTCATCGAAAATTAAAATTGATCGATCAAGCGCCATAGTCCCAAGAAAAGCCAATTTTTTCTTCATCCCCGTCGAATAGGTATCAATCAAATCATCCAGTGGAAGGTTAAAAAATTGATTCCATTTTTCGACATCAAAATGATTGTCGGTTCCGGAAAGCAGGTCAAGATATTCCTGCCCTTTCATGTAAGAATAGTAATAATTTTCAGTTTCTAAAAATCCAATTTTTTGACTTTTTACGGGTCCATTTTCAAAAATACAATCACCACTGTCTTTCTTTTTAAAACCATAAATTGTTCGGAAAAGGGTTGTTTTTCCTGCTCCGTTCATCCCCAAAACACCATGCAATTCTCCTTTGTTGCATTCCAAATTCAAGCCATTTAAAACTTTGTGATCACCGAAAGAAACAGATAAATTATTTATTTTCAGCATAATAAAATTTGATGTTTTTTCTGGCTCTGAGCCAATAGATCATCAGGTAAATCAAAGTCACCGGGTAAAAAAACGGAATCAGTATCGAAAATATAAAAAGTGAATTTGCAGTAGAATTGTAAACCCTTCTTCGATACGGTGTAAAGTGTGCATATCTGTAAAAAATATTAAAAAGAATCACAGTCGTTCCTAGAAATAATGCCGCTAAAAGTAAATACCAGAACTGGAAATGGAGTATCAAAAAAAGCAAGACATGCGGAATCATCAACACAAAATATAAACTCAAATAGAGTTGAATTTTGCTCGTCAAAATGCCTTTCCGAAAATGAAAAATTTCGAACAACTCCTTGCTTTCAACCTCATCAAAAAAAGCTGCAAAAATAATTGCTATAAATAACGCAGCCAGAAGAGCAGGTGCCACAAAGATCCCTGTCCCCAAAAGAAAGAGGTGAACAAAAACCAAAGGAATGAAAAATCTTCGAAGATAACTTCGCGCTTCAAATGCCTTGGCAGGGAGCAATTTCAAATCCAATCGCCCAGCGAAGCCTCTTTTTGAGCCTGAAAATGGTTTGACAAAACAGAGCAATATCAATCCCGCATTTTGGATGACGGCAGCTCCATAATTCCCGGAAAACAGAAAAATAACCGTCACGGGAAGAAAGAAAATCAAATATTCTGCTGCAAAAAGTTTAGGTGTAAATATAT
>JANQFJ010000086.1 GCA_028277915.1 Saprospiraceae bacterium | reverse complement strand
TATTTCGAGGAAATTAGATAAACCAATATATTTCGAATAGCATATTTTAATTTATTTTTAAAAAAATTGAAAAATGAAATTCTTTTTAATCGGATTTATGGGAAGTGGAAAAACTTATGTTGGGAAGAGCATTGCCAAGGAATTGGGGATTCCTTTTTATGACCTTGATGAATACATTGAAGAAAAAGAAGGAAAAAAAATAGCGGAAATTTTTCAGTCAAAAGGAGAAGACTATTTCCGACAGCTCGAAAGAAAATGCCTCCGTGATTTTGGCATTATCGGTGATGCAGTAATCGCTTGCGGAGGAGGAACACCCTGTTATTTTGATAATCTTGATTGGATCAACGAAACCGGAGTTTCAATTTATTTACAAACGCCGATAAAGTTGCTGGCAGAAAGACTATCCGGGGATCAATCCTATCGCCCCCTAATTGCAGATAAATCAACCTCTGAGTTAGAGCAATATATTGAAGAAAAATTGAAGGAAAGAA
Source organism: Saprospiraceae bacterium (assembly GCA_028277915.1). Taxonomy (GTDB): domain Bacteria; phylum Bacteroidota; class Bacteroidia; order Chitinophagales; family Saprospiraceae; genus JAHDHW01. The sequence goes on along the minus strand of JANQFJ010000086.1, from coordinate 4,331 downwards.
CTGAGCATTATTTAAAAGCGAGCATTGTCTATCATCAGCACAACAAGGAGGACGACGTCGTCGGAGAAATTTTATCGCATCTTAGCCATATCACAGATTTGTGAAAAATAAAAACCCTGGCAATGAATCCACATTGCCAGGGTTTTTATTTTTAAAACTAATTTCAAAAGCGATTTAAACCGCCAAAAAGTTTATTTTACAATAGACAGATCCACTACAAAACCGTCCATTTTCTTTTTCTTTTTTAAGTCTTTCTTATAACTCTCAGCAGTGGCTCGGTCGGGAAAAGGCCCAAGAATTAGTTTGTAAATTGGGCTATCGTTTTTTCCTTTTTCAACGCTGATCAGGATATTATTGAACCATTTTTCCTGTAATTGTGCAACTTGTTTCATCACATTTTCATATTGAGTCAGTGAAGCCACCTGTACCCCAAACCCTTCGCGGGCAGGTCGTACAAGCTGGATCTTATACAAATCATAAGGCTGATAATCAGAACCTCTGACTTTAGTATAAACCGTTTCTGTTGCCACTGGTTTTGCAGCCGGAGCTTTCTTTGCAGGTACCTTTAGGTCAAGGGTAGCTTTTTTCTTAGGTTCTTTTTTGACTTCTTCGACTGTTGATACGATTGCAGGTTTTTCTGGTAATCCTGTGGATTTATCAGAAAACTCTGTTGGAACTGACTCTGTCTCAATTTTTTTAGGTTCTTTGATTTTTAGGCCTGAAAGGTTTGGTTGATTATTTGGAGTTGGTGAGGGAGTGCTAGTAATTGATTCAGATTGTTGTGATCCAACAACTTCTATTTTAACTTCTGCATGTCCGTCTCTGATCAATCCTAGTTTTTCGGCAGCAGCTCTTGAAACATCAACGATACGACCTTTGATATATGGCCCTCTGTCGTTAATCCTAACTTTTACAGATTTTTTAGTATCTAGTCTTGTGACAAGTATTACAGTTCCAAATTTCAGTGATTTGTGTGCCGCAGTAAGTTTATTTTTATCATATAATTCTCCGCTTGCAGTTTTACGACCTTGGAACTTGTCAGAATAGTAGGAGGCTGAGCCGAATTCCTGGGCATTGATGTCGATGTTTGAGGAGAATATAAGTGATAAGAAAAAGAGACCGAACATTAAATAGTTTCTCATAATATTGTTTTTAGTGAATCATAATATTATCAAAATTAGACATTTATCTCTTAACGAACAAAAAATAGATGTTATTCTAACTTTAAAGGTTTTGATAAAAAACAGACTGATTTAATCGGGAGGCAAGTGTTATCGGTTTATTATTCAATTTTTAAACCAAATTCAAATTTTAACAACGCTCAGTAACCTCCTGGATGGTTTGATCGCAGGGAAATAAGGCTAATGAATTGGCCTTTTGAACAATACAGCTTGTTTTTTTGTAATTTTGTAGATTGATTTTTTGAGATAAAATAATTAAACAACAAATGAGCAAACGTGGAAGAGTATTGGTGGCCATGAGTGGCGGAATTGATAGTACTGTCGCAGCGATGATGTTGCATGAAGAAGGCTATGAGATAGTTGGCATTACTATGAAAACCTGGGATTATGCCAATTCGGGCGGCACGAGTAAAGAAACAGGTTGCTGTAGTTTGGATTCGATAAATGACGCTCGTAGTGTCGCCGTTAATGTTGGGTTTCATCATTTTATTATAGATATTCGTGATGAGTTTGGTGATTATGTTATTGACAACTTTGTCGAAGAATACATTGCTGGACGGACTCCAAATCCCTGTGTCCTTTGCAATACGCATATCAAATGGAGTTCTCTGTTGAAAAGGGCGGATGCGCTGGATTGTGAATTTATCGCAACCGGTCATTATGCTAAGATTGCGGAGCTAAATGGTCGAAAATTTATTACCAAAGGAAAAGATGATCGAAAAGACCAGTCATATGTTCTTTGGGGCTTAAGCCAGGAATGCCTAAATCGCAGTAATTTTCCGCTAGGAGGATTCACTAAGCCCGAAATACGCCAAATGGCATATGATTTTGGTTATGAGGAGCTATCTAAAAAAGCAGAAAGTTATGAGATTTGTTTTGTCCCTGATAATGATTACCGTGGATTTCTCAAAAGAAGGGTAGATGGGCTGGAAGAAAGAGTCAAAGGCGGAAATTTTGTGAATACTTCCGGTGAAATTTTGGGGCAGCACGACGGTTATCCGTTTTATACAATCGGGCAGCGTAAAGGCCTGGGGTTGGCGTTTGGCGAACCCATGTATGTGACTGAAATTCAGGCGGATACAAATACTGTGGTGCTTGGGAAAGTTGATGAACTTCTGAGGAATGGAATGACCGTTTCACAAATAAATTCGATGAAGTATCCCGAAATCCCGGAAGGAAAAGAAGTAGTTACTCAGATTCGTTACAATGATCGCGGAACGTTAAGCCGGTTATCCAAATATGGAGACAAAGTTGACGTTCAGTTTCTTGCAAATGTCAAAGGTGTCGCACCCGGACAATCTGCTGTTTTTTATGAAGGAGATGATGTCGTTGGCGGAGGGATTATTTACAGCAGTTCCAATGGAAAATGATTTATTTAAGAATACAAGCTTGGCGTATTCTTTGCAATTTTTTGAAAAAAGATTTTAAAATGCTGAAACACAGTCAACTCTTTCTTTTCGCGGTGTCAATCATATTAATATTTCAATGTTGTAAAAGCAAATCAACCTTTGAAGATTTCAATGTTGAATTCGGTTACGAATATTTCCCTGTTGAAATCGGAAAATACCAGACTTACATTGTTGACTCAATTGTTTATGATATCGATGAAATGGGAGAAACCATTACCATTGGCAGCCGCACTTTTGTGAAATATGTGATAGCTGATACCATTACCGACAACCTGGACAGACCTGGTTTTAAAGTAGAACGGTACGAACGAAAAAGTGATAGCCTTGACTGGGACATTAAAGATATCTGGGCTGTTGTATTGACTGACGATGGAGCTGAATGGATAGAAGAAAATATGCGCTTTTTAAAAATGGTTTTTCCTTTGAGAGAAGGACTCGAATGGGATGGCAACCGATATATTGACATTACAACAATTATCCCGATAGCTGGTGAAAGTGTTGAAGTTTTCAAATCCTGGTCATATGAAGCGCTTACCATTGACGAAAGTGAACAGATTGGCGATTTTACTTTCGAAAATGTAGCCACCATTTCACAAGCCAACAGCGAAAACCTGATCGAATTGCGCCAATCCGAAGAAAAATATGCCAAAGGAATTGGGCTGGTTTATCGTACGATGAAAATCCTTGATACTCAGTGTATTATTGACTGTGCCGGCTGGACTTGGGAGGATAAAGCGGAAAAAGGATTTATTCTGACCCAGCAAATTATCGATTACAATTAGTTAGATTTCGAATTAGCAGGTTTGGTCCACTACGATTTTCCATTTTCCTTTGATCTTTTTCCAGACCAGCAAAAAGATACCGTCCAGATCGCCGATCTCTCGTTTTAGATGAAACTTTCCGACCAAGGTGATGACCTTTTTGCTTCGTTTGTCAATTTTAATAATATCAAACGAAAGTTTGCCCATTGCTTGAAGGTCGGGATAGCTCTTTTTGTACCTGTCCAAAGTATTTTGCCAACCATAGGTTATACCATTCGAGCCAATGAATTGCAAGTTGTCAGATTTCCAATAATATTCCATAAAAGCGTCGATGTTTCCTTCATTCCAAGCTTTTGCCTGGGTTTGGAGAATATTGGTCACTTTTTCAAAATCTTTATCATTTTGAGCAAAAAGATTCCAACTGATTAGCAGACTTAAACCGAATAGAATTAATTTTGGGCTTTTCATTTATGACATTTTGATTATTAAAACTTCGATATTCGGATAAATATATGCAAAACTACGTTCTCATTGGCAATACACGGAAATCGTATGGTGTAAAAGGAGAGATGAAGTTGCACATCAATGAAAAATATCTGGAAGATATTTTCAATTTGCAGGTAGTTTTTTTGAAGATTAGTGGAAAGCATATTCCGTATTTTGTAGAGTCAGTGAGAGTGGGAAATGCCCTTCTTATCAAGTTTGAAGACATTAATTCGCCTGAAGAAACGGTTGCTATTTCTTCAAAAGAAGTTTATGCTCGTGCGGAGGATCTGATCCCGGAAGAAGATCGACAATTAGTGATCGAGGGGCTGGAATTTGAAAAATATGTTGGTTTTTCAATCATCGATATCGAAAAGGGCAGAGTAGGTGATATCAAAGAGATTGTTGAATATCCACAACAGGAAATGGCAGTGGTTGAATTTGAAAATCGGGAAATTTTGATTCCAATGAACCATGCATTGATCGAATTAATTGAT
>JANQFJ010000084.1 GCA_028277915.1 Saprospiraceae bacterium | reverse complement strand
AAGCGGGTTCTGATGTTGATGCAACTGTCGTAGAAAAACTTGAAAATGCAGACTTTGTATTGCTTTTGATAAGTGCTGACTTTCTGGCCTCCGATTCGATTTACAAACGAGAATGGAAAATAGCTTTGCAAAAATCCCAGGAAAACAACTCCTCTGTTATTCCTATTATTACCCGTCCTTGCAATTGGGAACAGTTATCCGAATTGAAACAAATGCCGCTGATCTTACCACGTCAGGGCATCGAAGTGGGGAAACCTATCGCTAGTTGGGAAACCCCTGAAGACGCATTTAGCATGATTGTAAAAGAACTCCAGGAGTTATTGTAGCTCAAATTTCTAACTAATTGAAACTAAAAATTGAATCCAATCTACAATAAATATTATCAGGCTAAAAACTATTTTGGTGATCCTTATCCGGAATTAATTGAATTTTTCAAAAACCTTTTAAAAAAGGGAAAATTGCTGGATTTGGGTTGTGGTCAAGGTAGAAATGCAATTGCATTAGCTAAAATGGGTTACGAGGTGACTGGAATTGATATTTCAAAAGTTGGTGTCGATCAAATGCTGCAAGCTGCAAAAGCTGAAAAATTAAAAATTACTGGTCTTGTTGACGATATTTATAATTTCGAAAAATTCTCAGACTTTGATTTTATTCTTCTCGACAGCATGTTTCACTTCCAAAAAAAGGATAAAGAAAAAGAGACGAGCTTGATCCAAAACATCTTTAGAAAGATCAAAAATGATGGAATTATTATTTTTTGCATTCCGGCTACTGCTAATATATGTAAAACCCTCCGCGAGATTCTTAATGCTCACCACAATGTAGAAATATATTTTGAAAAGAGCTTCGTCTATGAATTTAAAGATAACCAATCAGGACATTCCTCCAGTACCGATTATAGAATGATAGCAGCAAAAAAGCAACCCTAAAACGAATAAATTTTTTGTTTATAAAAACAAATTATTAAAAAACTATTTGTTTAATTAAATTTTTTGTTTTAAATTGCAGTTTGAAACATTCACCTATTTTTTTACTTAAAATTTTAACTATGATACGCGAAGACAGAATCCAATTGAATAATAGATTTATCAAAGTTTTCAAGCTGCTCGAAGAAAGAGGCGATATCGTCCTGAATGATCGCAGTGGAAAAGGAATTGGTGACTTCGCTGAAAAAATACTGGGCAACCGTGGTTATGGTCACATCGTTCGAGCATTTTTAAATGAAGACGACAAACGAGTGATTGACTACCGCCATGCCAGGTTGATGTGCAGGCTATACGGGATCAACGAGTCTTATCTGATCGATGGCATCGGAACACCTTTTGGTTTTGATCTTCCACAATCTCAATTACCAGGCGACATTAATAAAAACAGGGGAAATATCCTGTTTACGACTACTCAGGCATTTGCTGGTTCAGGTGTTGATATCGGCGGCTCTGCAAAAGAAGACAATGAATATTTTTCTTTACCGGGTGTTAGTGGAAACGGACTTGTAGCTTTTCCGGTAGATGGGAACAGTATGGAACCTGTCATCATGAGTGGTGATGTCGTTATTTGTCGCCAAATCAATGGAGTCCACGAAATTAAAGATAACGAGATCTATGCTGTAAAAAGCAATGGAGCCCTCTGGATCAAATATGTTCAAAAAGTTAAAAATAGTAAAGGCCGTGTTGCTTCTCTTAAACTAATCTCCGCAAATGTTCTTGAACACGATCCATTCGAAGAAGAAGTCAACGAACACACGCGGCTTTACGAACTCATCCGAAAAATTAGTAATGTTTAAAAATAAATGAAATACCCGCAAAATCTATATGATCAACGGGTATTTTTTTGCTTACCTCTTTGTGCTAAAAGTGCTTGACAGCTGCGTTTCCATCCGATCAAAAATAATTTAAATTTTTTGTTTTAATTAATTTGTTTTAAACATTTTTTGTTTTATCTTGCAAAAGATTTGAAACAATAACCAACAAGTTTTAAATCTTTTCAATCACCTGGTTATGCAAAAAATTAACAGACAAGAACTTAATCGGCGGTTTAAAAAAGTCTATCACCTTTTGGAAAAAAAAGGAGAGATCGTCAAAAGTAATCGCCAGAAAAGTAAAACAATTTTTGCAAATAATCTGGGCACAAAAGGTCATATCATCGATCATTATCTCAGAGGGACCAGAAAAATAACTTATGAACAAACAAAACGTTTGTGTGCAAAATATGATGTGAATCAAGTATTTATGTTTCAGGGGATTGGAAAACCATTTGATAAGAACAAACTCCCGGATCCGGAACAAAAATTAGCAATGGCTTTAGGAATAAATTTTTCTCCAAATATTTTATTTACAAATGTTGAAGCATTTGCAAGCAATACGATAAGCGTTGACCTGATCGAAGAAAATGAGCGATTTGCTATTCCTGGTATTAGTGGAGATTTGATCGCTTTTAACATTAATGGTATGAGTATGGCTCCAACTATTCATGCCGGAGATATGGTAATCTGCAAACCGCTTGAGGCTATTGAAGAAATGCATGATGATGAAGTCTATGCAGTTGTCAGCAATCAATCCGTTTGGGTAAAGCGCGTTCGCAGATGTTTTGATCGACATCAAAACTGTTCCCACTTAAAACTAATCTCCGACAATTACGAAGAATTTGATCCCTTTATCATCGAAATTGGAGAAGTGAAAAAATTACTCAAAGTAACAAGAAGAATAACAGGCTTAGGTTAGCCTTCAAATATTTGGATAGTCTCTCTAATCATATCCTGCTGTTTTTTGATTTCAACTCCCGAATTCCCGTTCGGGAGTTTTTTTTACCCTCTTTGGCGCATCACTTCGTAAAGAATGATTCCGGTTGCCACAGAGACATTAAAAGAATCCGTTGTACCTTTTTGAGGAATTAAAAATCGTTGATTTACTTTTCTCAAAACTGCTGAACTCACTCCTTTTCCTTCTGATCCGATGACTATGGCCGTCGGGTAGGTCAAATCAAGCTCATAAACAAGATCTTTAGCTTGCAGATCACTCGCTATCACTTGTATCCCTGACAATTGTAAAAATTCAATGGCTTCCACAAGATTATTTTCCCGGCAAACTATCAACTTTGACAGAGCTCCTGCAGATGTTTTCAAAGATTCAGAATTGATTTGTGCAGATCCTTTTTTAGGGACGACCAAAGCCTGTGCACCACATATTTCAGCAGAACGAGCTATAGCACCAAAATTTCGAACATCTGTCACTCCATCCAAAAGTAATAACAAAGGGACTTCAGATCTTTCAAAAATAGTTGGTAAGACGTCTTCCAGTTTGTAATAGGTCACTAATGATAAAAAGCCGACAACTCCTTGGTGATTTTTACCGGTTATCTTATTCAGCCGTTCTTTTGGCACAATTTGTAAAGGAATATTAAAACGACTGGAAAGTTTTTTGATCGTATTTTCAAAGTCGCGCTGAATTCCTTTTTGCAGAATCAGCTTGTCAAACGGAGTGCCGGAATGAATCGCATCCATGACCGGATGCCGACCATAAATCAGTGATTTTTTATCAATTGCCATGTTTCGCACAAAATCGACAAAATAAACAAACAGGACAAATACTTGCTTCAAAATTTATATAATCCACGACATAATCTGAAATAGTCTGAAATATAAAAAGGGTAATGTCGGGAATATGAATTTTCTATCAACCGGCAAAGCCACCAAATATAATATAATTGGTTACTTTTGTTATATATTTTTTTAACACTTTTATTAATTCATAAAACAACTTACCAGCATGAAATTTAAGTTGACAACTTTGATTTTGGCCTTCGCGTTTTTGCTTTCCAGCTCTTATGTTTGGTCACAATCGCAAACTCCCCTGGACATTGCCCTCCGACATATCGAACAAAACTTTAAAAAATGGGAGCTTACCCAGGAAGATGTTTCAGATATGGCTGTCTCAGATATGTATCAGAGTAAGCACAACGGGTTAACACATATTTATTTTAAACAACGGTATAATGGCATAGCTTTACAAAATGCTATTTTAAACCTAAACATTACAGAAGATGGAAAGGTACTTTATGTAGGAAAGCGGTTTTTTCCAAATTTAAACACCGCAGTAAATGCAACCTCTGCATCGATTAGTTCAGATCAGGCTTTGCAAATGATTTTCAATGATCTGAATATTTCAAAAGAGCTTCCGCGATCCACACAGGGAGAAAATGAAAACTTATTAATTTACGATAATACAGGCATTGCGCAGTTTGAAATCAATGTTGAATTGACTTATAAAAACATCGACAACAACATTTTTCTTGCCTGGAATTCGATCATTGCGCCAGTTGGGAGTTCGGATATGTGGAATTATAGTATCGACGCAACCAATGGTCAGATCATTGAAAAGAGAGATATGGTCGTTCGTTGTAGTTTCAAAAAAGATGCTTATCACCGCCACAATGACCATTGTGGATCAGAAAGTTTTGTAAAAAAACCTGAACCAAGCGTCAAACAAGCGCTAATACAAACAAATACTAGCGCTGCTGGATCTTACCGCGTATTTGCTCTTCCTACAGAAAGTCCAAACCATGGGCCCCATGAGTTAGTCACGGATCCTGCAGACGCAACCGCTTCTCCTTTTGGATGGCATGATACGGACGGAGACATTGACCCTGAATATACCATTACAAGAGGAAACAATGTCTATGCGTATGAAGACAGAGATGGAAACGGATCTTCTGATGGAACAGAACCTGATGGAGGTGCGAGTTTAATATTTGATTATCCTTACACCTCTGATGGAGAGGCCATTGACAATATAGATGCAGCTGTTACCAACCTGTTCTATATGAACAACATGATGCATGATTTCAGTTATACCTATGGTTTTGATGAAGCAGCGGGGAATTTTCAACGAAATACTTACGGAAATGGCGGGGCAGGCAATGATGAGGTTATTGCCCGCGCTCAGGCAGATGTAGCAACCGGACAATTGGACAATGCCAATTTTTCAACCCCACCGGATGGCTTTAATGGTAGCATGAATATGTACGTTTGGGACAACCCTGGCAACAAAGTTTTTACAGTTACCGCTCCTACTATTGTGGCAGGACAATACGTTTCCGCAACTGCCCAATTCGGTCCTCCAATAACGGATATACCAATTTCCGGAGAAGTAGTTGAAGTCGAAGATGACTTGCATCCGTTTACAGATGGCTGCGATAATTTTGTAAATGCCAGCGAATTGCAAGGGAAAATAGCATTGATCGATCGTGGCGTTTGTTTTTTTGAAACCAAAGTAGTCAATGCAGAAGCTGCCGGTGCTATCGCAGTTATCGTCTGTAATTTTGAAATTGATCCGGAAGGGATGGGAGCGACTCCTGATGTAGATGATCCAAACATTCCTTCAATTATGATTGGTTCCGCAGATTGTGACGCCATTCGTGTATATGCAGGCAACGGATTGGAGGTCACACTTGTAACGCCTCCTGCTAATTCAGGCCCTGATTTTCTGGATGGCGATTTTGATAATGGAATAATTGCGCATGAATATGCTCATGGTATTTCCATCCGATTGACAAGTGGACCAAGTGAGTCAGGCTGTGTTGACAATACCGATACAGGAGAAGCTCCTGGTGAAGGTTGGAGCGATTTCTTTTCATTGGTAACTACAGTAAAACCCGGAGATGACGGAGCAACAGGCAGAGGGGTTGCAACTTATGTTCAAAGACAAGATTTAGATGGCATTGGTTTACGTGATTATCGCTATTCTACGGATATGAATGTCAATCCTTTGACTTATGCAGACGTAGGAGGTAATCCTCAACGTCATGCACGCGGAACGGTTTGGGCTACAATATTGTGGGATTTGTATTGGGCTATGGTTGATGAACATGGCTTTGACAATGATCAATGGACTGGAACAGGTGGGAATAATATGACCATCCAATTAGTGATGGATGGGATGAAGATACAACCTTGTAATCCGGGTTTTGTCGATGCGCGTGATGCTATCTTAGAAGCAGATACAGCTTTGTATAATGGTGCAAATGGCTGTCTCATATGGGAAGTATTTGCGCGAAGAGGTGTTGGATATAGCGCAGATCAGGGAACGAATACAAGTGGAACAGATCAAATAGAATCATTTGATCCTTTGCCAACCTGTATCCCTGAATTGAAAATTAGAAAAACAGTAACTCCTCTTGTAAACGCTGGAGATGATATCGATGTTACTGTTGTAGTCACAAACCATAAAACCGATGCAACTTTAACAAATATTGTGGTCACTGATGAATTAGTTGGAGGCACCAATTATGTAACTGGAAGTGTTTCCGGAAATGTGACCGAAGGTGGTGTAAGCGGCGGAATGGTTACTTTTGAGCTAGGCACAATGGAATATTTGGACGAGATTACGTTTACCTACAAACTTTCAACGGATGACTCAAATTTTTCTATCAGACATTTCCATGATGATGTAGAAAATACTGATGATGAATTCTGGTTTTCAATCCCAATTCAAGGCAATAATTACTGGGATGAAACAACTGCTGATGCGAATAGTCCAGCCACCAGCTGGTATGTCCAAAATATAGTTGATGATACTGAGCAAATATTACAAGCTGGACAACCTTTAAATCAAACAACAGTTCAAGGTGATGTCCCAGTGATTCGTTTTTATCAAAAATACAATACGGAAAGTGGTGCAGATGGCGGGATTCTAGAAATTTCAACGGATGATGGTAATGTCTGGAGTGTGATAGCTGATGATTTTTTTAGAAACCCTCCTGCTGAAATTCAATATTCAACCTTTGCGATTCCTGGTTTAAGAGCATTTTCTGGTAACAGCAGCAATATCTCCGGTAACAACAATGGTTGGATAGCTTCTTATGCTGACCTTTCCGCTTATGCAGGACAGGATATCATTTTCCGGTTCCGTTTTTCCTCTGATGACAACACCGTTCCTAATGGCCTTGCCGGATGGTGGGTTGATGATATTGAAATCATGGATATGATCAATTACAATGGAGAAGCTTGTGTCACATCTGATCAGGGAGACCAGGCTTGCGCGACTGCGGATGAGCGTGGAACAATTATCGAATCTGAAATTTCAACCAGTACAAAAGACCCTGTTAAAACAGTATTTTTAAATGTATTTCCAAACCCGACTGATGATGTCATCAATTTTTCAATCAGTAGTTTGGCCAACGAAAATGTCACTATCAGTTTGATGACACTCGACGGTCGTGAAGTTGGAAGTAAAGCAGTAGGAACATCCACAACCACACAAACATTTTCGATGGATGTCTCTGATTTACCATCTGGATTTTACCTGGTGAAAGCCAGCACCAACCACGATGTTACTATTGAAAAAGTAGTGATTCATTAGATCTCTCTCTGGAATTAAACAAAAAACCGTTGAAGGAATTCTTCAACGGTTTTTTTATTTTTGGAAAAAGATTGTTTTTTACTCCTCTTCTTCTTTTTTATCCTCCACGATTTCTTCAACGGCTTCACTGATTTTTTCGCTAACCACTTCGGCCACTGCTTTAACAGTGTCAACCACATCTTCCAAAGCCTCTCCCATAGTAGTGGAAACTGCAGAAATCACCGAGTCGCTTTTATCTTTTATTGATTTGGCGGCTTTTTCTAACTTTTCCTTATCGATTTCGAGTTTTTCTTTTGCGGCTTCCATTTCAGCGGCAATTTTTTCTTTGGCGGCAGCTTTAGCAGCTTCTATCTCTTTACGTCGGTCATCTTTGCTTTTCTGATTGGCAATCCTTTGCTCCAGTTCAGCTTTAGTTTTCATCATCTCGCCCAACTTCTCTTCTTTGGATCGGATCCGTTCTTCGATCATTTTTATTTTAGCCATTCTGATTTGGGCTTCGAGTTGTCCGTCAGAGTGTTCTACTCTACGATCCTGAAATGCATGCTCTTCTTTATCCCTTTGAATGGATTTTTCCATTTTAGTTATGGCATTTAACAAGCCATCATATCGACGTTGAAGCCGTTCCAAAGGAGAATTTTCGTTATGTGCATTACTTCCAAACCGTTTTTCTTTAACATTTTTGAAAGCTGCATCGAGGCGGTTCCAAACTTTTGAACGATGCTCTCTGGTAAATTTTGTATCCCGAAACTTCCGCTGGATACTTTTCAGTTCATCAAAGATCACTGTCAAATTCATTCCATCAGCAACTCTTTTTTCCAAATCCTCCAAAATCTCCATAAACTTTTCAAAATGTTCTTTGGACAAAGTCTGAAACTCTTCGTCAAGTGAAGACCGGAGTTCCTTAAGCCTGGCAAATATTTCGTTGGTACTATCCCTTAGTGCATTTGCATGATCGCGAAAGAGGTTTCGGTCGCGCACTTGATTTTGTACTTTTGACCAAAAAGTCTTCAGCGCTTCCCATGTTGCAGAATCAAAAGATTTAAGCGAATCAACTTTTTCTCTAAGCTCATTCAGCTCAGATTGATAGGCATCGCTTAATTTTGCCGACAACACTATGAAATGCCATTCGGTTTGGGCACGATTGACAATATCTGTCCGTTCGACCTTGATCTCGTCTGGAAGCAAACTGTCTGAAACGGTCAATTCCCTTTCGAGGTGAGTAAATCCTTCGGGAAACTCAATTTCAACGTTGTTACGCCATTCATTCATCAAGCGTTTACCGAATTCTTCAGTAGCTATAGACTCAGGGAAAGTCCAGATATCCACTACATTTTCCAAAGGGCGCAATCGCAGTGCAATCAAAATCTTTTCATCTTGGGCATTGCTACCCCACAGTACTAACTTCGTTTTCATATTTGCAGGTATGTATTATCGTTTACAAAAATTACTTATTCAAAAGGTTCTCTGATCAAAAATGGAGTGTTTTTAATCGTGTAATTGAAAGCTAGTTTTCCGAAACAGGTCCAGATATTAAGTGGTATGTACTACTTTTTTAATATAAATTCCTTTTAAAAATAGAGAATTGCGATCGAATCATCAAATTTTAATGTCATTTTCTCGACGCAAATGCCATTATCTTTCCACTTTTGAAACACCAACTAAATCATTTGCCACAAGGTATTCTGCAATTTGAATGGCATTTGTTGCTGCACCTTTTCGAAGATTATCAGCAACAACCCAAAGATTTAAAGCATTGTCAGCAGATTGGTCACGTCGAATACGACCGACAAATACTTCATCTCGATTTTTTGCAAACAAAGGCATAGGATATTTGTTTTGTTCGACATTATCTAAAACCACTATCCCATCAGAATCGCTCAATAATTCTTTAACAGCTTCAATTGAAAATGGTTTCTCAAACTCAACATTTATGCTTTCTGAATGGCCGCCATGAACCGGAACACGTACTGCGGTGGCAGTAATGCGGAGGCTTTCGTCATTAAAGATTTTGCGTGTTTCGTTCACCAATTTCATTTCTTCCTTTGTGTAGTCGTTTTCCAAAAAAACATCACAATGTGGCAGGCAATTGTCAAAAATAGGATGTGGATAAGCGCAATCTTCTTCGGGCATTTTTTCACCTATTTTTTCTGCATCGTATTGCCGGACTGCATTTACACCAGTTCCAGTTATTGACTGATACGTGGAAATAACTAGTCTTTTAATATGATATTGGTCATGCAATGGAGCAAGCGCTACCACCATCTGAATGGTTGAGCAATTGGGGTTTGCAATAATCTTATCATTTTCGGTCAATTCCTGAGCATTTATCTCCGGTACAACCAGTTTCTTGGAAGGATCCATTCGCCAGGCAGATGAATTGTCCACTATTGTTGTGCCCACTTCAGCAAACCGTGGTGCCCACTCCAGTGAAGTACTGCCTCCGGCAGAAAAAATGGCAATGTCAGGTTGTTTTTCAATTGCTTCTTCCATGCCAATGACTTTGTGAGATTCACCATTAAAAATAATTTCTTTGCCAATAGATCTTGAGGATGCTACAGGAATGAATTCAGTTACTGGAAAATCGCGTTCCTCCAGCACTTCGCACATTACAGTTCCAACCAAACCAGTGACTCCTACAACCGCTACTTTCATTTTAATACTTTTGGTATTTATAATTTAAAAAATGCTTCCTGAATGTTAAAAATGAGCATTGAACCACAAAGATAAAAGCATTTATATTTTATTGCTATTTTTGAAAAATGAAAGAACTATTTTTCACCCTTTCTTTTTTGTTTTCTTTCAATTTTGTGCATGCACAATTTCAAGACGATTTTGATGATGGATCTTTCCCCAATGACCCTGACTGGTTTGGTGATACCAACATTTACACAGTAAATACACAGGGTGAATTGCAACTTATGGATATTGATGAAGGAAATTCTTTTATTTATGCTCCGGTCAGTACTGCTGACAGTACCACCTGGGAATTTTATTTTCGTCTCGAATTTAATCCTTCAGCCGGCAATCGCCTGAAAGTGTTCTTGTCCGCTGATTCTCCAGACTTTGAAGGGGATTTGAATGGTTATTTTTTACAAATCGGCCAATCGGGTAGCGATGATGCCTTGGAACTTTGGCGACAGGATGGCTCCAACACAACCATGATTTTGTCAGGATCAAACGGAAGTGTAGCTGCAGAACCATCTGTAAGCGTGAGAGTAACGAGAACTAATGACGGACTCTGGCAACTCTTCGCAGATTATACTGGTGGCAATAACCTTCAATTTGATGGAAGTGTGATTGATGACACGTATTTGACGAGCAATTATTTTGGTTTTCATTGCACATACAGCGTGACCAGAAAAGATAAATTTTATTTTGATGATGTTGTGATTGGTCCTCTAGTTTTGGATGAAATCCCACCTTCATTGATCGAGGTTACACCCCTAAATGCAAATTCTCTATTGGTTTGTTTCAACGAAGCACTTGACCAAAACTCCGCTGAAAATATTGCAAACTACACCATTGACAATGGTATAACCGTCAATTCTGCACTTCTTGAAAGTGATCCTTCAAAAGTATTGTTGACCATTTCTACATTGACCAGTGGGCAAGATTATCACTTTAGTAGCTCCAATATTCAAGATCAAAATGGAAATGCTTCCTCTATCGAAACGCTGCAATTTATTTTTTATGAACTCCATGATCCTGAACCGTTTGACATCCTGATAACCGAAGTTTTTCCTAATCCTGATCCAGATATTACTAATCTTCCGGATGCAGAATTTTTTGAAATACACAACAAAAGTGACAAAGCTTTCAATTTAGCAGGCTTTAAAATTGCTGATGCCTCTTCTGAAAAAGTGCTCCCCGAGTTTGTTTTTCCTCCTGACAGCTATTTAATTATTTGTGACGAAGATGATGTGAATAGTTTTTCAAATTTTGGCCAAACCATGGGGGTTTCTAATCTTTTTGCTTTAAATGACAATGGTGATGATTTGAGTATAGCTGATACATCCGGCAATTTCATACACTCAATTTCATACACTCCGGACTGGTACAAAGACGAAACTAAAGACGACGGTGGCTGGTCAATTGAAATGATCAATCCAAATCTTTATTGCCAGGGAATGGATAACTGGATCGCTTCTGAAAATCCAGATGGAGGAACTCCCGGCCAGCAAAATTCAGTTTTTGAAAATACTCCGGATACTAGTTCTCCATCATTGATTAGTGCCATACCAATCAATCAAAATCAAGTTCGATTATTTTTTGATGAGATAATGGATTCGAACACGGAAAATATCGGACACTATACCATTTCCGGAGTTGGAAATATTGTGGAGGCTATTCTTGAATCGCCTAACCTCAACACTGTTTTGCTGACTATTGATCCTCCTTTTTTTGAAGACCAAACAACTTACACGGTGGTTGTTGAATCATCAGTGGCGGACTGTTCTGGGAATGGAATAAGTGCTTCTAATTCTTTCCAGTTTAAATATTATACTACTCAACCGGCAGCACGCTATGATTTGTTGTTCAATGAAATATTTCCTGATCCCACTCCTTCTATAGGATTGCCGGAGCAGGAATTCATCGAGTTATACAATCGCTCTGAAAAAGTCATAAATCTTGAAGATTTTATAATTTCTGATGGAAATAATGAAGTCTTACTTCCGTTTCATCTTCTATTGCCTGGAGAATTCGTCATCATTTATACCAAAGGCGGAAGCAGCTACAGTGCATTTGGAGATACGATTGCATTAGACGTTAATGTCAGTCTAACTAATCAATCCGGCGATCTCGAATTGATTAGCCCTGAAGGAAAAATTATTCATTCAATTTCATATAATATTGATTGGTATAAAGATAATAGCAAAAATGATGGTGGCTGGACACTAGAACTTATAAATCCACAAGATCCTTGTGCTTTCGGGTCAAATTGGAGAGCTTCGGTTAATTCCAGTGGAGGTACCCCAGGAAAAGCAAACTCTGTTTTGGATGAACATCCTGACGAAGAAGGCCCAAGTTTAGTAAAAGCTTTTCCGCTAAGCCAAACACTTTTAGGCCTCAGCTTTAGTGAAGCTTTGGATGAGACTACAGCAAGTGACCTGTCCAACTATCAAATTGATGGAGTCAATGTCATTGGTACTTTGGTAATCCCCCCTTTGTTTAATCAGGTATTGCTGACTTTGGGGCCAAATGTAGAAGCTGATCAAATTTATACTGTCAATATTCGCTCAACCTTAACAGATTGTATTGGTAATCCAATAGGTCTTAATAACAGTACCCGTTTTGCTCTACCACAATCCATTGAAGCCAACGACCTCATCATCAACGAAGTACTTTTCAATCCTGAGACAGGAGGGCATCGGTTTATTGAATTGTACAACCGTTCTGATAAAACAATTGATATCAGTGAGTTGATTGTTGCCTCACGAAATGCAGAAACTGGTGAGATTGAAAATCCTAAACCCGTCTATGCTACTTGTCTGTTATTCCCAGAAAATTATATTGTGTTCAGTTCTTCACCAGGCGATATTGAAAGTAGGTATTTTGTAGAAAACCCATTTGCTATGGTTTCGACTTTATTACCAACCTTTGATGATAAACAAGGAACTGTTGTAATTTATATTTCTGATTTTGCAGGTGAAAAAATCATCGATGAATTTCAGTACGCTGAAGATTTTCACAACCCGTTGATAAGTAACAAAAATGGCGTCTCTCTGGAACGCATTGATCCCGAAGGAATTACCAATGATAACAACAACTGGCATTCTGCTGCTTCTACAGTTGGATTTGCAACTCCAACTTATCGAAACTCTCAATTTTTCAATTCCTCTTCAACCGCAGATGATATCTTCTCAATATCCAATAAAACATTTTCCCCGGATGGAGACGGATTCGAGGACTTTTTGTTGATCGATTATAAAACCAGTCAGCCTGGTTATTTGGCGAATATTAGAATATATGATGCCAAAGGAAGAATAATAAAAAACTTGGCGAGCAACGAATTACTTGCCTCACAAGGAAGCTTCAAATGGGATGGAGATACAAATGACGGAAATAAATCCAGAATTGGCATTTATATTGTCTGGATCGAATATTTTAATCCGGAAGGCGATGTAAATCATTTGAAAAAAACTTGTGTTTTAGCTGGAAAATTAAATTAAAAAAATATTATATTTGACATTCAATACAAACAGCGGGTTCACAAAGTATTGAAATTAAATGCTTCTTTCCAATTCAAGCCGCGATCTTTGATTGAACCAATCTATGAGTCAATTCTTTACTTGTTTTTTTTAATGATTTAGCTTAGACTATTGCCACCTATGGTAACGAAAACACTAACCCACAGATTTGTTCAATTTACACTCATTGGTCTGATCGTTCTCGGAACTTTCATCTGCGTATTCACGCCAAATTATTTCCTGTTTAAAATGGGAGCTAAGTTTGCAGTTCAAATAATGCTGGGTTATTTATTACTGGGTTTCGTTTTTTTGATTGCTGGTCAACACAAACTGATGTTTACAAGTTTTGCTTGTTGTGCAGGTTTGTGCTTGTTTTTAAAATATGCTTCAGATGGCCAGCTTAGTCTACCGGTAAAAAATAACGAAGAATCTTTGAGTGTAGCTCATTTTAATGTTTCTACTTCCACGATTGATTTTCAAGAGACTATCAATGAAATCCTCGCTGTAGATGCTGATGTTATTTCCCTTCAGGAAGTTACTCCAGACTGGGATGCCGAATTAAAAAATTCTCTTCAAGAAAAATATCCTTTTTCTAAAACCATAGTCCGGCTTGACCCATTTGGTCTGGCGATTTATTCTCGTTTTCCATTAACCAACGCAGATACTTTCATGTTTGAAAACATTCCCAACATCGTTGGGAGAATAAAACTACAGGAAAGAGGCCAAGAAATTTGTTTTATCGCTTCACATGCTCTGCCTGTTTTTTATACCAACGACTATGAACGACAACGGAATCATCTTATGGCCATAGCCGAACAAACGAATAATTCAGATTGCCCTGTTATAACTATTGGCGATTACAATGCAGTACCCTGGTCATATGAAATTCAGGACTTTAAAGCTTCTGCCAATCTCAATGATAGCCGCAGAGGATTTATGCCGGCTTCCAATGGAGCTTTTTCGTTATTTCAGATTCCGTCCGATCATATTTTCTACTCTGATCATCTCGAATGTGTTGACTTTCAGGAAATCAACAGCCCTTCTTCAGGACATCTTGGGATTAAAGGATCTTATCAGTTCAACAACGACGCTAAGCCTTCTTTATAAATGTTAAAAAAACGCCTGGATAGTTTTAAATATGCCTTTAAAGGAATCCGCGATCTTTTTAAATCAGAACCTAATGCAACGATACATCTAATCGCTGCTATTGTAGCTTTAACTTTAGGATTTTACTTTTCAATCTCTACAACGGAATGGTTCTTTGTGATTTTTGCCATAGTATTGGTTTTCAGTGCTGAAGCTTTTAATACAGCACTTGAGCATTTGACTAATTTGGTCTCTCCTAAATTTAACGAACTAGCTGGAAAAACAAAAGATGCAGCTGCCGCAGCGGTTCTGTTTATAGCAATCGGGGCTGCTATCGTAGGAACAATTATTTTTCTACCAAAGATTATGGCACTTTTTGGCTTGGTTTTCTAAACTTTCCTCTGTTTTTCTACAATATTAATTTGGGTATATTCGTAATATATTCGATTTTTTTAAAGACTCCCTTTCAATTTTATTTTACAATTATTGTCTTACGGAATGCTTTTTGATTTTAGAAAAGCATCCCTCTTCAATAATCATTTTACACACTAACCTGAAGATGATTTTGAAATTCGGTTATCCCTCCATTTATATCGTAATCAAATTCATCTTAGTCTAATTTTTTGACTACATTATGAGACAAATTGGAACACTATTGTCAGCCTGCCTCTTCCTTTTTATCATCGATTCTGATTTAAAAGCTCAAGAACAACTCGGCCTAAGAACAGATAACTATTCTGGCGTCAATAGCTTAATGCACAATCCGGCTAATTTTTTAGGAGGAGCTTTTAGATGGGATGCAAATGTGGCTGGGTTTGGCCTTTTTGGTGAAAACAGCTATGGATATATTCATAACACCCATCTTCTCGAAATCGCCAAGTTATATCCAAAAGTTGATGGTGCATTTGACTATGACAATGAAAATCAATTTCCTGACAATACCCTGATGACCGACTTTTATGATTCCAACCGGAAAAAATATTTTTTCGGGATGGCAACTGTCTTGGGGCCGTCTTTTGCTATAAAATTTGAGAATGGTCAAACATTTGGAATCTTCTCCAATTTCAAAGCTGCTACCAGCAGTCACGATATACCTTCTTCTTTCAACTTTTACTTTTGGGATCGCACGCCTTTTTACCAAGAAATTGATCTGAGTCCCGTAAAAGGTGCCGCTATGGCATGGGGAGAAATTGGAATTAATTACGGAAGACGATTTGAAACTTATAACGGATATATTGATTTAGGAGCCTCAGTCAAACTACTACGGGGCTATGAAGGAATGTTTTTTGAAAATAAAACCCGAGTCAACGTCACTCAACTTCCAAACGATTCATTGACCATCAGCGCTCCAAACTTTATTTATGGTCTTACCACAACAAACGCATCAAAAGACCCCGAAATGAAATTAAACCCAAATGGAGTAGGGATGGGGGTAGATTTGGGATTTGTTTATACCATCGATGGAGATTATGACATCTATCAATGGAAATTTGGAGTAGGTGTTTTGGATATCGGAAAAATACATTTCAATCGTAACGCACAAATGCATGAAATTAAAACTGACCAATTCTTCAAAATTGATAAAGATGAATACACTGGCAGTTACACCGCTGAAGAAGCGATCAAGCTGTTGAGCTATGAAGCTTTGGGTGATTCTACAGCTTCGTTGACTAATAGAGCGTTTAGTATTTGGTTGCCGGGTGCGATCAGCCTTCAGGCAGACTACGCTTTTACGTCAAATATTTTTATAAACGGTTTGATTATCCAACGAATTAATTATAAAAAAGCAGCAGTCGAACGCGGAAATTTTATTGCATTAACTCCACGGTTTGAACACCGCTGGTATGGTGTCTCCTTTCCAATATCTTTTTATAATTGGGAAGAGTTCAATTTTGGCGCTTCGCTTCGTTTAGGATTTATTACTATAGGTTCTGAGAATATTGGAAGTTATTTTAAAAGATCGGATTTCACCGGTAGTGATTTTTATTTTGCTATAAAAGTCAATCCATTCAATATTTCAGGAGGAGCTAGTAAAAACCGAGGTAAAAAGACGAAATGTTTTTATTTTTAGACCCCGATTTAGCATCACAGTGAAATTCTTGTTATTTCGGCAACCTTTTTGATTAATATAAATAAGACACCATTCTTTGGTTGTCACAAAACATAACCTTTCTTATAAAAAAGCGTATCAGTATAAAACTTCGCTTTCGTTTATAATTATCAGTATACAACATAGCCATACATCACAAGTGGAATACACGGAGTAAATACTTTCTAGTAATTTACGCTGTCACAAGTGAAATTATTGACAGATTTATTTTGTTTTTCAATAACATATTTTTTGAATAAAATGCTATTAGTTTTGCTGAATCTTAAATCCAAGTCCAAAACTCCCCTTCAGATGATGATACTCATCATTATGCTTTCCTTTATTACAATAAACGGAAACGCACATGGGGAATGGTCATCAGGGTCCGGGCCAGGTCCTGTAAAAACTACTAAATCAAAGAACGATCAGTCAATTCCTAAAAAATTGACGAGAAAATTTCGTCGTGATGCAGCTCGATTAGCGCTACGCCTGGAATCGAAAAAAGATGACCTGCGCTATCAGAATGTAGTTATCCCAAGAGATAACATTGAAGGAATTTATACTATTCTCACCAATATTTACAAAAGTGATGAAACGGCCAAATCCATTGCAAATTGCAATGTCCATACTTTTCCAAATCCTTCAATTGATCACCTGGTATTGATTTTTGATAGGAATGTCGAATGGGCAGAACCGCTAAGAGATGGGATTAGTGAAACCAATAGCGATGAAATAAATGAACTTTTGGATGACTATGACCTGATTATCGAAAAGCACGTCCAGTGGAATGACAGCCAGGATGCAATCACCATCAGATCAAAAGAACCCTTGAATATGGCTGCACTGGCCAATGAATTTTACAACGTCGAAGGAGTTAGCTCAATTGACCTTGGGATACCAAAAATAGGAGGTAATGATATTAATATGAAACGTATAAGCAACGGATGGGAGGTAGAATACATCCTCCGTTTTGGCTCATATATCAGCGGGAAAGGGAAAATTCATATCTGGAAATATCGTGCTCTTGATGATGGTGCGATAGAGTTTTTGTCAGAAGGAGGTGATCCCGTACCAGAATGGATGAGGTGTGGTTATCTGAACGAGAGTCTGGTCGCAAAATTTTAACTCTCAGATTACTGGATATTTAGTCAAAAAAAAGTTTAGCTACTGAATGGCTAAACTTTTTTTATTTTTAGCATTTAACCTGGAAGCATGTTTCATTTTAAATGTATCCCCTTCTCTGCACTGACTACTGAGGAACTTTACAAACTGATGGCACTTCGCCAGGAAGTGTTCGTTGTGGAACAAAATTGCCCGTATCTGGATGCTGATGGTAAAGACCAAAATGCCTGGCATTTGATGGGTTTTGACGATGACGGCAAGCTGATTGCTTATGCCAGAATAGCACCAAAAGGAATCACTTACGATAATTATATCTCCATTGGTCGAATTGCTACAGCTACAACAGTTCGCAGGAAGGGTTTTGGGAAAAAACTCATGGACGTTTGTTTTGAAAAAATTGAAAAATTATTTGGCACGGAACCCATCAAGATTTCCGCTCAATGTTATTTAATCCAATTTTACGAATCTTTTGGTTTTAAAACGGTTGGAGAGGAATACCTGGAAGATGATATCCCACATATTGCAATGATCCGCGATTGAGAAAATAATTTTAAAAGCTGTGCCACAATTTGGGTCATGGCACAACTTCTCAGGATTAGGCAGTTACACCAAGCACCTCTTCTTTGGCAGCATCCAGAATGGCCCTGGCACCTTCATGAGTAGTTGCCTGAGCATACACACGCAAAACAGGCTCTGTGCCTGAAGGACGCATCATGACCCATTCGTCATCACTCAAATAGAATTTGAATCCATCTGTAGTTTCTAATGATTTTACGGTATAATTTCCAAAAGACTGATACGGGTTATTTTTACATTTTTCAATAATCGACTGCTTTTGTTCTTCTTTTAAATGCAAATCGTCGCGGTCGAATGCAAACTCACCAACCAAATCATATACATCCTGGATTAGTTCTTTCAAGTTTTTACCAGTTTTTGCCATAAACTCAAGGATCATCAGTCCGATCCAAATTCCGTCACGTTCTGGAATATGTCCTTTCACCGCTAATCCACCAGATTCTTCTCCACCGACTAAGACATCTTCTTTTGTCATAATTTCAGCGATATATTTAAAACCGATTTTTGTCACTTCATAATCTAATCCAAACATTTCAGCCATTTTTTTCATTTTTCCGGTAACTGAAAATGTAATAACAACTTTCCCTGTCTCATTTTTATACTTATACAGGTACAAAAGTAGTAGCAATAAAATATGATGTGAATCCACAAAATTTCCATCCTGGTCATACATCCCGATCCTGTCAGCATCGCCATCATTGGCAATTCCAAGCGCAATAGAAGGATCATTTTTTATAAGATTCGATAGCTCTGTCAGATTGCGGTGAATTGGCTCAGGAGCCTGTCCTTTAAATGAAGGATCATCATCACAATGCAGCAAAACCGCATCAGGCAATATCTTTTGCATAGCCCGCTGTCCTGCACCATACATAGCATCATAAGCCACTTTAACTCCGGCATTTTTGATCATTTCCAGGTCAAAATTTTCTTTGACGTGTTCGATGTAGATATCTTCTAGATCGATATAATTTAATAAGCCATTTTCAAACATATCTTCCAGTTCCGGCAATTTACGATCAACCGAATCCGGCAACAATGCCTCAACTTCAGCGATGTGTGCAGGAATTGTTGGCCCGCCAAAAGAAGATTTCAATTTGAAGCCATTATATGCTGGAGGATTGTGGCTAGCCGTAATGACTACGCCAAGGTCAGATTTGGTTTTTACAACTCCTAAAGAAACCATTGGTGTAGAAACAAAACCTTTGGCGATATTTACCTTAATGTCATGAGCACCAAAAACCTTAGCTGCTGTTTCAGCAAACATTTGCCCGCCAAACCGGCAGTCATGCCCGATCACGACTTTTGACAAACCATTATTCACCATCCAAAGCGCTGTACCTTCAGCCACGCGTTTTACATTATCAACCGTATAATCTTTTGCAATAATGGCACGCCAGCCATCAGTTCCAAATTTAATTTTTGTCATACTAAAAAAATGTTTTAAAAACTTTAATAATATATATAGCTTTACAGCTTTACAATTTCTATTTTCTAAAAAGATGCAAATTTAAACAATCCCTTAATATTAAATCCCAAATCAAGTATATCATTTACTTAAATACTGAGCACCGCTTTTTAGCATATAAATACGAAAAACACCCTTGAAAGATACTTACAGACATAAAGGATTG
Source organism: Saprospiraceae bacterium (assembly GCA_028277915.1). Classification (GTDB taxonomy): domain Bacteria; phylum Bacteroidota; class Bacteroidia; order Chitinophagales; family Saprospiraceae; genus JAHDHW01. Next base: position 7,190 of record JANQFJ010000084.1, on the reverse strand, counting down.
CGAAAAAAATTGATTGACTCGCTTCGAAGAAATGGGATCAGGGATGAGAACATCCTGGCTGCTATGGAAGCGATTCCTCGCCATTTCTTTTTGGACAAAGCTTTTGAAGAATGGGCTTATCAAGACAAGGCCTTCCCTATTGGCTATGAACAGACGATCTCACAACCTTATACCGTTGCTTATCAAACAAATCTGTTGGAGGTAAAAAAACGAGACAAGATCATGGAGATCGGGACCGGCTCCGGTTATCAGGCAGCACTGCTAGCAGCATTAGGGGCTAGGGTTTACACGATCGAAAGGCAGGAAGCACTTCACAACAGTGCCAAGAAATTACTTGCAAAACTAGGCTTTGGTCATATCAGACATTTCTTCAGGGATGGATACAAAGGGTTGCCTGAATTTGCTCCATTTGATAAAATTTTAGTCACCGCAGGAGCCAGTTCGATTCCGGAAGAATTGAAAAGACAGCTTAAAATAGGCGGGATACTTGTCGTTCCGGTAGGTAATGAAAATGTCCAGCGCATGTACAAAATCACCAGAATTTCAGAGGACGAGTACCTCGAAGAAAAACTGGATAATTTTAGATTTGTCCCGTTTTTGAAAGGAGTGAAAAGAGTTGATTAGAAGTAGGAGGAATGAACGTCATGATTTTCCTTTTTCATCCTCCTTTCATTTCTCCACTATATTTCCTTACCTATCCACTGTTCTTCCTTTAGCAGTTCTCGATTTAATTTTCGTAGTACCTGCTTTTTCCAAGTCCACCATCAAGATAGCGTAAGCACTCTTAGTAGGTGTAAAATATTTTTTTCCATCGTAAGAGACTTGTCCCTGGCGTTGTTCTTTGTCCCACTTGGTTGCCCGGAGGGTATATTTTCCATCTCGTTTTTTACTCGGTCCAAAAATTAAAAACCGATGGTCTCCCGGTTCAAAACTGACAGCAAAACGATCTTCTTTGGGTCGAAACAAAAATACCCCTGGAGTCCCTTTTCTAATTATTGTTTCTTCTATTTTTTTTCCATTGACAATTTTTATTTTTCCAGAATTTATGGAAGATGCCCCTTCACTCACTCCCCTCCTCAAAATTATATCTTCGGATAAATAAAACTGGATCTTTTTTAAATCATCATCTGACCATCCGTATTCATCATAAAGATCTAGGGTAAAAGGAGTCAACCGCGGACTGCAACCACATAACAGGATTAAAGCTGATACTAGGATAATGTTAAAATAGTTCATGCTTTTATTTTTTAATTTCTTATCTGTGAAATCATTTTTTTGAAAATCATGATGTAAAATAATTGAACTATCATTTAATATTAGTTCGGTGTTTTTTTTAAAAAATAGATGAATATCAATGGTTTATTTGATATTCCACGCAAAGTCGCAGAGACACAAAAGATTTAAAATCAGCGCTTTGTGTTCTTGGCGCCTTTGCGTGAACAAAAAATTATCGGAGTATTAATTTAAACAACCACAAATTATAACCTCAGTTGTCACAAATAATCATTTTAACGGAAAATTATGAATAGAAACGGTCCCATATTTGGTATTTAATCAAGGTGTATAATCCATTTTGCTTTTGGTTTCCTAAAACATTTAGACCTTTATCCATGACAAAAGTTACATTTCAGTACATCAATGGTTTTATATTAACTGCTTTTGTAGTTTGTTTAGCTAGTTTACAGACAAGAGCAGATGTCATTTATGCAATGCCCTTAAAAGGAGTAGAGCTTCAGATTGGTAATTTGCTCGAATGGAGTACTTCCTTTGAAAAAAACAGCCACACTTTTATTGTAGAAAAATCACTGGATGGAGTCAATTTTTCTAAAACTGGTAAAATTGACGCTGCCGGATATTCTAACTATGATAAAAGCTATCGTTTTCTTGATCTAAGCGCCAGTGAAAAGAAAATGTACTATCGCCTAAAGCAACTCGATATTGACGGAACAAGCAACTACTCCGAAATTATCTCCATAAAAAAAGAAATGGCAAATCGATTTATGGTTGTTGCCATGAGTAACGCTGCAGTAAATACCACATTTGATGTAACGATTGATGCTATTGAAAAGATTGACCTGGAATTCAGCCTGAAAAACAAAGAAGGTGATCTGCTTTCTAAAGCCAATCAAACTTTATACGAAGGTTTAAATGATGTACAAATCGATCTGGAAAACGAAAAAGAGGGTGTTTATTTTATAATTCTTAGAGTAGATCAGGAAGAAGAGATGTTGGTAATCCGTAAAATTGACGACCCAGCTAAAAAGAAAGCTAATTTTGCTAGTAAAAAGCCTAAAAAAGGTGGATAATATTTTTGGATTTTTTAAAAATCATCGCTTTTTTTGAAAAAACTCTTTTAACAAACTGCTGCATTCTTCATCCATGAACCCATATTCAATTTTGGTTTTTGGATGGAGTACTTTTTTTCCAAATCGCATAAATCCCTTTTTATCATCACTGGTTCCATAAACCAATTTGTATAATTGTGCCCAAGCTAAAGCTCCTGCGCACATCGCACAAGGCTCCAAGGTAACATACATAGTGCAATCGTTCAAATACTTGCTACCTAAATGAGCAGCAGCTGCTGTCAATGCTATAATTTCAGCATGTGCAGTTACATCGTTTAACTGCTCTGTATTATTATGAGCCCTGGCAATTATTTGATTGTTGCAAACTACGATTGCTCCTACAGGAATTTCATCTTTTTCCAGCGCTTTTTGTGCCTCGACAAGGGCTTGTTTCATAAAATAGGTATCAGTATACACTTCTATCATTACTAAGCTTCATTATTTAAAATAGAATTTAAAAATTTTTCCAAATATTAGCTTTTGTTTTTTTTAAAAAACATAACTTTGCAAATGGAAACAGTAAAAATAGCACAGAAAACAGCACAAGACAAATTTTTTGGCGAAGCCCTTACCTTCGATGACGTACTGCTCGTCCCCTCTTATTCAGACGTTTTACCACGAGAAGTCGATATAAGTTCACAGTTAACACGAGAAATCCGATTGAATATTCCGATCGTTTCGGCGGCTATGGATACCGTTACCGAAAACAAACTTGCCATTGCGATTGCAAGGCAAGGAGGAATTGGTATTATACACAAGAATATGACTATTGAGCAGCAAGCTGAACAAGTCAGAAGTGTAAAACGATCTGAAAGCGGTATGATCATCGATCCGGTTACCTTGACCGAAACTGCCCAGGTGAAAGATGCATTGGCATTAATGCGAAAGTACAAGATCGGCGGTATTCCCATCGTGGACCACAATAATATATTGATTGGTATCCTGACCAATAGAGATTTGCGTTTTGAAACGCAACTTTCGAAACCAATCGTTGAATTGATGACCAGAGAAAATTTGATTACTGCTCCCATAGGTACCAACCTCGAAAAGGCAAGAAATATCCTTCAACGCCACAAAATTGAAAAACTTCCGGTTGTTGACGAGACTAATCATCTAGTCGGACTAATTACTTACAAGGACATAATGAAAGTGCAGGATTATCCAAACTCCTGTAAAGATACACTGGGCCGCCTTGTTGTTGGTGCTGCCGTTGGTGTAACCAAAGACATTTTGGACAGAGTAGAAGCTCTTGTGGGAGTTGATGTGGATGTAATTTGTGTGGATACTGCGCATGGTCACTCAGCCGGAGTTTTGGATGCCATTCGATTGGTCAAAGAGCAATATCCAGATCTCCAGGTTATCGGAGGAAATGTAGCGACCGGCGATGGTGCAAAAGCTTTGGTTGATGCACGAGTTGATGGGGTAAAAGTTGGTGTAGGACCAGGAAGCATTTGCACCACAAGAATAGTTGCTGGTGTTGGTGTCCCACAGCTTTCAGCGATCTACGAAGCTTCCAAAGCCATAAAAAATACAGGCGTTCCAATAATTGGCGATGGTGGTGTAAGATTTACTGGCGATATTGCCAAAGCCATTGTTGCGGGAGCAGGAACCATCATGGCTGGCGGCCTTTTTGCAGGAGTTGAAGAAGCTCCGGGAGAAACTATCATTTATGACGGCAGAAAATTCAAGGTATACCGTGGAATGGGATCATTGGGAGCTATGGAACTGGGATCAAAAGACCGTTATTTCCAGGATGTTGAAGATGATGTAAAAAAACTTGTCCCAGAGGGAATCGAAGGACGGGTGCCATATAAAGGCACTTTGGCAGAGGTCATGGTTCAATATATTGGTGGACTTCGCGCTGGAATGGGATATTGTGGCGCAGCTTCAATCGAGGATTTACAAAATGCAAGTTTTGTAAAAATAACCGCAGCAGGAGTACACGAAAGTCACCCTCATGATATTACTATTACCAAAGAATCACCAAATTATAGCAGACGATAATTTTATCAGAATATCTGAAAAAGCTGACAGCAATGTTGGCTTTTTTGATTTAAAGAACAAAAAAGTGACCTAACTTTCAAAACTGTTTTTTTAGAAATTTCCAATTTTATTATCTTTCTCAAAAAATTAAATTTGGATAATCCTATCAGGCTTAACTTATCATTTTATCAAAGAGAGGATGTTGTAAAAATTAGTAAAGAGTTACTGGGAAAAGTTCTGGTCAGCCATTTTGACAATGTTAAAACAGCTGGAATTATCGTTGAAACAGAAGCCTACCGCGGCCCTGACGACAAGGCTAGTCATGCTTATAACAATCGATATACAAATAGAACAAAAGTGATGTATGAAGCCGGAGGCCTTGCCTATGTTTATCTGTGTTATGGAATTCATCATCTTTTCAATGTGGTCACTGCAAAAAAAGGAATGGCACATGCAGTTTTGATACGAGCGATAGAACCTTTGGAAGAGATTGATGCTATGCTATATCGCCGCAATTTTGATAATCTCAAACCACAATTAACAGCCGGCCCAGGCGTTATGTCAATAGCTTTGGGAATTACGATTGCAAACAGCGGAATGGACCTTACACATCCAAATTCTAACATCTGGATCGAGGATAGAAAAATTGTTGTTAAACCAAAAAATATTATTGAAAGCCCAAGAGTGGGAGTTGCCTATGCCGAGGAATGTGCTGGATGGAATTGGCGTTTTCGCATCGCAGGTAATAAATTTACCAGTAAAGCGAAGTAGAAATGGATGAGCGGAAAAGAACCACTTAACTTAAAAACCAGAAACTTCAAACTATTAATAACATGTTCAAACCGATTCTTTTTTTATTATTACTAATTGGTTTTCAGGGAATTGCTCAAAAAAACAAAGCAAAAAATTTTGATAATATCTATGTTGACAATATTCGTTCAGTGCGATTCCATTTGGATGGCGCATTGTTGAGTTTTCCAATCATCGATCTCAATTCGAACGCTCAATTATTGTTATCCTTTGATGATCTTATTGAAGACGTTACTGACTATTTTTATACCATCACGCTTTGCAACGCAGATTGGAATCCCGCTGAATTAGATGAGATGGAATACATTGAAGGGTATAACGGAGAGCGAATCAGGGACTATTATTTTTCGTTTAATACTTTAAAAAGATATACACATTACGAGTTAAGGTTACCAAATGATGATATCAAATGGTTAGTTTCTGGAAATTATTTGCTCAATGTTTTTGAGGACAATGACGATGAAACATTGGTCATCACACGTCGATTTATGGTCGTCGAGCCAATTTTAAAAACATTTCCAAAAATGGTGGCTCCCAATAAAGTAAGCAAATATAAAACGCACCAAGAAATCGATTTTACCATAAATCATAAAGGAGTTCAAATCAACAATCCTCGCAAAGAAGTAACTGCTACAGTCCTCCAAAACGGTCGCTGGGATAATGCCGTTACCGACCTCAAACCTGTTTTTATTAAAGGTTTTGATCTGATTTTTGATTTCCAGGACAAAGTCGTCTTTCCTGCCGGAAAAGAATTTCGTTACCTCGACATTCGCTCTTTTCGCCATCGAAATGAAAAAATTGTTGATATCTACAGGTCTGGTGATTATTACGATGTAATGCTGTACAAAGAAAGCCCCAGAGTTTTTAAGAATTTTTATTCTTACAACGATATCAATGGTGATTTTTTAATTGAACACAAAGAAGACCGCAATCCGGATTTGGAAGGTGATTATGCAAGCGTATTTTTCTCGCTGGGTGTGAGTCAGGAATATTTTGATAGCGATATTTACATTTTTGGAAAATTTACCGATTGGCAACTTAAAAAGGAATATAAATTAGCTTTCAATCCTACCGTTAGTGCTTATGTCGGACGCGCCCTGTTGAAACAAGGATTCTACAATTACACTTACGTTGAAGTTCCGGCAGAATCCAATACCTACAGCCACGAAACCATTGAAGGCAACTGGCACGAATCAGAAAACAATTATACCATTTTGGTTTATTACAGACCATTTGGAGCAAGACATGACAGGTTGGTTTCCGCTCATACTGTTAGCTCATCTTTTTAAATAATAAAGCGATATAAGCTAAACAATATTTTTCTAAAGAAAAGTATTTCCTCAGAAGCTTTTAAAAATTGGTTTTTTGAATAATATGAAATGTATTTTTTCGACAGAAGAGGCATCAAAACCGGAGTTTAGCAGCGCTAAATGAGGATTTTGAGAACGAAATATGGCGAGGAAAGATGTTCATATTAACAATAGTATTAATTTTTAACAGCTTCTCAAATCAACAATATCTTAAGTTTGTTTATTTTAATCCATAATTAACATCGCTTAATATAAATAATTAGTCTTAGGAATCCATCATCCTTAGAATTGTAATTGTTTAATTAAAACAACCGCAAATGTCACTAAAAACTACCACACTCGTCCTTTTTTTCTGTTTAATCGGAAGTTCTATTTTCTCACAAGAAATCTGGTCACTCGAAAAATGCATCGTTTATGCACAAAACAACAGCCTGAACATAAAAAGATCACAGCTGAATGTTTCACATGCAGAACTTACCGAAAAAGGAAGTAAACGCGAACGACTTCCCTATATCAACGCCAGCACTTCTGGAGGTTATAATTGGGGTAGAACTATTAACCCTTCTACTAATGCATTTTTTACTCGCTCCATTGGGTCAAATAACATTTCTATGAATGCCGGAATTGTCCTTTTTGATGGATTTCGAATTAATAACAATATTAAACAGGCCAAATTGGATTTGGCAGCTGGGAAAGCAGACCTGGAAGATGCTAATTTGACCATCGCCATAAATGTGGCCGC
>JANQFJ010000045.1 GCA_028277915.1 Saprospiraceae bacterium | reverse complement strand
AAATACAGAACCTGCAGCATCCCAGGTACTCACAACCAAGCGACCATCTGAAAGAAAATCCATACCCCCCACTTTAGGTGTAAAATCATCCGGACGAGCCTGGCTAATATCATAACTTGGATGTACGTCAATAAGAGGCCTTCCGTCTCCTGGGATTTTTTGTTCATTTGAGAGGGCCATTGGATTAAACGCAGCAGGCCGATCTTTTTTGTGGTGGACAAAATTAGTCGCAGGTATAATTACATACTCTCCTTTTTCTGATTGCCACTGAAGGGAAACACTTTTTCCTCCTTTCGCCTGAAAAAATTCTATTTTAAAAGGATGGTAGCCTTCTTTTAGTGCTACCACTCCACCCTTTGCTGTTGCACCATGCAATCCATCATGATCAATGACTACTTTTTCGTCAATTGAAAATATTGAACCATCATCACTAACCAGCCGGAAAAAATAGTTTTGGGATTTCTCAATTTTCAAAAATCCCTCAATAATTATGGCAAAATTGTCAGGCATTCCACCTAGATCAGCATCCAAAGCATGGATTGTTTTTAAAACATCAACATAAACTGGTGATTGTTTTGTATTGACATCTGACAACTTAGTGAGGTCTTTTTCATGAAAATATACCCTCGCAATGGCACCGGAAAGCATTTCATTCTCAATGATATTTTCAGCGGCATACACGTAATCTGACTCTTCAGGAATAAGGTCTGTTTGTGTTTTGGTTTGTAAAGCCTCTTCTTCGACATCCAGCGAAAGAATGTAAGCCACCATTTTTCGTATGTCTTCTTCAGCGTCGTTTGGATGAGCATTCATAACCTGAGCACCCCAAACTCCAGAACCACCATTTTTCACTTTATTCGCTAGAATATCAATATTTTCTTCGGTGTTTAAATATTTTTCAGCCACTTCCTTGTAGGCTGGACCAATAGTTTTCGTATTGGTATTGTGGCAGGTTTTGCAATCACTTTTTGCAATTAGGCTAAAACCCTCTAACTTGCTTTTATCTTTCTCCACGAGTAGTTCTTCATTAGGATTTTTAAACATTGGCTCTTTTACAAATTGTGTGATGAATCGCGTCGTAGCATTTGTGTTTAAAACAAGTTTTCCTTTTAAATCGACAGATTTGATGGTTTCAGATTCGCGAGGTTCTTCCTCTCTGATCTGGAAATTCCCATCAGTATCAACACTGCTTTTCGAAGCTATGGAACCAATGTTGATCATTAAAGCGATTTGGGTTCCATCAGGAACATTTTCGGTGGTGAATATTCGTTCAAAACCAACCAAATCCTCAGCTGATTCGACATAATCGGGTTGCTCATATACCATCGCAGCCTTATCGTTCCATTTCAATTGATACATTAATTCAACTTGGCTATTTTTAAAACGGTGTCCTTTGTACGAGACTTCAGGGCTCGTTTCTTTGCCATCCTGAATAATTATCCAGGGTTTTTCAAATTGATTGACAAAATAAACATCTCCCACAGAAAGCGGCTGCGGTCCATGGTGAGTAGTATAAACCGCTCCATCAAAATTGACCATTCCTTCCCAAACCTGATACAAAGAACTGGTCTGAGTACTATAAGCTGCCCAAAGGTTTTCATGAAGTGCAAGGGTGATCATTCGCGATTTTTGATCCAGCACTGATCGAAATACCCAAGGATCATGTGGCCGTTCAATTTCTTGCGAGAGTTTTTGTTTGGAATTACAATTTGTGAAGAGAATTGCAGAAAAAATTAAAACAGGAAAAAATTTGAAAATGCTGTTCATAAATATAAACCAAGTATTAAGATGAGATAGATAGTTTAAAGTAATTACATTGATCTTTCATTTGATTCAAACTCAATCCAATCGAATCGTGCAATTTGTTTTGACGGATCACCTAACGATTTAAATATGATATAAATATCATGAATGGAATTTTTAGATGGAACAGTAATCGCTTTCTCAGAAGTTGTGGTAAATTCAGTTGCTCCTAATAACTCACCATCGACTTTATCGATCCGAATCTCAATTTTTCCACCTATTTCAAGGTCGCTTCTCACAGCACACTTTAACGCAATTTCGTCGATTTCAGTAAGGTCAATATTTTTAAATACAAAAAAATCATTATTAAAAATCTTACTGACAAAATGCTCAGTTTTCTCAATATCTGCTGGCCCTTCATCAAATTCCAGAGCGTTGATCCGATGATACCTCAAAAAGAGTTGGTCCTGCTGAGTAATTGATTTTAATTCACCATTTCCTTTGTCGGTGTAAGAGGCCATCAATAAATACTGTCCTTTGGTTTTATCGTTAGTATGTTCCTTTGTAACATACTCCCCTGAAGGTAAAAAACCTGACTTAGTTGTCTTTTTTGTACTTAAAGAAAGAATGTATCGAGCCATCTCTTTGGCTTGGTCAGCAGAAAGCTGAGGATGTGCAGCCATCGCGGTATTCCCCCAATTTCCTGAGCTTCCGTTAATGATCTTTTGGCTCAGGTCTTCAGCTGCTAATTCATCATTTTGATATCGGTCAGCAATTTGTTGATAACTTGGCCCATTGACTTTAGTATTCTGTGAATGGCAATTTTTACAATCCGAATTTTCAATTAAATGTAAACCCTTCGAATTTGTATCAGCCAATCCAGGTGATTGATGACCTTGTGCAATCGCAGTAATGTCAACCCCTTCTGATAGATAATCAAATGACACCTGAATGTCTTTCGGGTCGATGCTATTTGAATGACTGCCATCTTCAAGGTCTTTTACTTTTACAACATAGCTGACATTTCGATTATCCCAATAAAAAGTGCGATTTCCGGCAATTTCCCAAGTCACTTCAGGAGGTTCATTGCCAACATGAATTTCTTGGTTTGCTGTTGCAGTTTCGCCATTTGGGTCAGTGACTATTAATTTTACTTTGTAAACCCCTGGTTGGTCGAAAGTAAAACGAGGGGACATAGTCTTATCCTGTACGAGGTCTTCTGTAAAACTCCATTCGTACTCCAAACGGTCATCATCCAAATCATAAGATTCCGCAGCAGAAAAAACCACCGTAAGTGGAGCAGCACCAACTATCTTGTCGACTGTAATCTTTGCAACAGGAGATCGATTTCCTTTTATAAAATCAATTCTGGATAATCTGGCATCCAGATTTTGTGCCACCCATTTGTTGCCATATTCTAGCAAATATAATTTTCCGTCTTTTCCAAAAACCATATCCATTGGACGTGAAAATTTTTCATTTTGCATGAAAGGGTCAATTTTTTCAATATCACCCAGACTATCAGATTTCACAAGATAAATCCAATGCCTCATCCATTCATAAATAAAAAGTTTACCGTTAAAATAGTCTGGAAACTTGTCCTCACTTTCAAATTCATCAGAATAATAAACCGGGCCAGCCATGGGTGTTTTGCCTCCCGTCCCAACCCAGGGGAATTCCTCAGATTCATCATAAGAATACCAGATAAGTGAAGGTTGAAAAGGTGGTAACTCTTCTAAACCAGTATTAAATGGAGAATCATTGATGGGTTTTTGTGGATTGAAGATCGGGCCGGATTCTTTTGCAGTAAAATCATAATCGTGGTAAATTTTTCCATCACCTCGAAAATATGGCCAACCCCAAAACCCCGGACCTCTTGCCTTGTTTATTTCATCAAAACCTTTTGGGCCTCTATTTTCACCATCCTTCCCGGCATCGGGACCAACATCTCCCCAGTAAAGATTTTTCGTTTTGTTGTCGATGTCAAAACGGAATGGGTTTCGGCATCCCATTACATAGATTTCTGGTTTTGTTTTAGGAGTGCCTTCTGGAAAGAGATTGCCATCTGGGATTGTATAACTTCCATCCGGCTGTGGTGTTATCCTGAGAATTTTTCCACGAAGATCGTTGGTGTTTGCAGATGATTTTTGCGCATCCCATGCACTTCTTCCTTTGCGTTCGTCAATTGGTGAAAATCCATCAGATTCAAAAGGATTTGTATTGTCGCCTACACTTATGAAAAGATTGCCATCTGGGCCAAACTCCAGGCCTCCGGCTGAATGGCAACATTCATCTCGTTGAACGGGAATTTTCAAAATTATCTTTTCAGAATCGTAATAAAGACTATCTTTTTCGAAAATAAATCGGGAAACATGTTGTACCGGCACTTCACCAACAGGTGAATAAAACAAATAAATCCATTGATTTTCGTTGTACTTTGGATCTATCGCCAAACCTAGGAGGCCGTCTTCATGTTTTGAATAAACGGGAAACTTGGTGATAGTTTTAAGTGAGTCATTCGTTGGATCAAATAATTTAATTGCTCCTTTCCTTTCGATGAACAAGATCTTTCCATCATCAAAAATATCCAGTTCCATGGGTTCATTGAGGTTTTGGGCAAGAACCGTTTTTACAAAACGGTTTTCATTAGGAACACGATAATTCCGCACTTGGGAATAATCCAGCTTGTTTCCGCCAATGGCATAGCGAATGCCTCCCAGAATGTGCTGCATAAAAAGCGGTTCGCTAAATGCTTCTTTTGTATGCCCTCCTCCAGTATAAAAAGCTCTGCCACCGTCATATTCGTGATACCAGGCGCTTGGATGATTGTCACCATTGGTTCCTCCTTCATAAGAGGATTCATCGAGCATAATGAGTTTATTTACTTTTGGATTAAGAGATTTGTAATTATACCATTCATCAGTTCGTTCCCAGATTTCCGGAAGCATGGTCGTAGAAAGGTGATTATTATCGACAACTTTTAATGTAGCTTTACACGTTGGAGGGTGACTGACAAAATAACCTCCGACCATTTTGCCATACCAAGCCCAGTCATATTCGGTATCGGCTGCAGAATGAATCCCTACATACCCTCCGCCAGCTTGTATAAAGCGCTCAAAATCAGCTTGCTGATAATGATTGAGCACATCTCCAGTGGTATTCAAAAAAATGACAGTTGCATAATTTTGGAGGTTTTCCTCTTTAAAAAAAGCAGCATCTTCGGTTGCATCAACTTTGAAACCATTTTCAATTCCCAGCTTTTTAATTGCTTCGACACCCGTTTCAATTGAAGCGTGTCTAAACCCTTCCGTTTTTGAAAAGACAAGGACTTTGATTTCATTGCTTGGCGAACATCCGAGAAGTTCAATCAGAAGAAAAATCACCAGCAATAAATCAAATCCTCTTTTTAGAAGTTTCATTAATTTAAAAATGTCTTACCTTAATCATTTGCATACATCATAAACTAAGGTAATAATTCTGCCTTTTATTCCAATCAAATTGAATGAAACAATACGCTAATTCTTTTGAAAAGAATAGAGAATAAGAAAACTGTGAAGAGAAATAAACATCAGAAGTACCAAAAATGAAATTAACAGGCCATTAAAATTTTACTTTCTAGTGGCCTGTTTTTTAGTCAAAAATTTCAACGCCAAGCACAGATGATACCACCCATAATTGAAATGGTTACAATCCAATAACCAACATTGATTGCAATGTACTTAAAACTTCTTTGTTCAAAAAGAGCATTGGTCGCAAGAACAGGCATTGCTACCAAGATTCCTACTAAGGCTCCATGAAAGGCGCCGTGCTTGAAAGTGCTAAACTCAGCCAAAGTATCGGGATGAGCCGCTTGGATAAAATAATTAAACCAAAATGCAAGTAAAAATGCTACGACAAGAGATATTCCAAAAATCATAGGCATATTGCCTTTTTGGGCATCTTCTTCTGTCATGCCTACGGACTGCATCCATGCAGTACCAAATACTTTTGGGTTGTACCAGACGAATCCAACTGCAAGTGCAGAAACGGCTGCTACGATAAGGGCCAACCAGTTAGTCATAATATAATTGTTTTGATGAATTTTAAAATTAAGCAAAAAACAACAATAAGTATAACCTAATTGGTTAAGAAATAAAAAAAAATCATTTTTTTGATGAAAAATTCAATGTTGCTTTAACTGAAGCTGAACATATTCAATATACTCATCAAACTGCTCTAATCCGTTTTCGGAAAGAAAGTTAGGCGGGACTTTTGTCAAAATCGCTCTTCCTTTTTCAAAATGATGCAACATTTTTTTATAACAATCAACGATTGCAGCAATATCTTTTTTAGTTTCAAGCTCCGGCAATTTCCTTGACAAAGCCACTGCATAATTCAAATGAGTATAGGCAAGGTTTGTTTTTTGGTGGTTATAAAGTCCTACATATTTTGAAGCCTTTTCGCAGGTTTCAATAATCTCTAACTGAACGGTTTCCAATGCTTTGATAGAATCCTTAAGCTCCAGTTCATATGCTCGATCCGACAAATACCCAACCATTTCCATATACATTGAACCAAGGTATTTTTTGTTTTCATCAACTGGATTGAACCGGTAACCATTGATCGCATTTTTTAACTTCCTTTCGGGTTTTGTCAACGCAATGAATTGACGAATGCTATCTTTAAAATTGAAACAGCCTGTCTGATTTTGAATTCGATTGGTGATGAAATTTTCATCCTTTGTAAAATCCTGGGCGCTAATCGGACAATCCAACAATTGCCACATCGGATCATTTGGAAGATGATCAATTACAAAAATTTCCGGAGCGGTTAAAAAATAATCCTCCAGCTGTCCTTTTTTATTGCCGGCTCCCCAAGTTGGATCCAACAAATACCATTTTTCATTGGTTAAAATCGCATTCCAGGTATGATCGGCAATGCTAAGGTCAGGAGCTGCGTCTCGTGGTGTTTTTGAATAACCAACAATTACTTCACACGGAATATTCGAAAGAAAACACATTTCCTGCAAGAGATTGGAATAGCCCTGACAAACTGCTTTTTTTCGATTCAATACTTCTTGATTTGATTGATTAATTCGTTTAGCATCTTTTTTAAGAGCAGCATTGTCGTATTCAATATTCGTTACAAGCCAAATGTAAAAACTACGCACTTTTTCGAAGTCGTTCGAGGATTTTGCAGTGAGATATTTCACCAGTTTTGGAAGGTCTTTTTCTATTGCTTTTGGCGTTTTCGACACATGCTTATCAATCGATCGAAAATTCATCTGCGTTTGGGCAAAACCATATTGTCCAATCAATAAAAAAACAATTAAGGTCAATAACCTGGTCATAGTTCTAAGTCTTATGATTTTTTAACTGATCTACAACTTTTCAATTCCAATATTAAATTTTATTTGGTTTTATTACTTTGAGAACGTATAACCATTAAATTTTGTATTTTCACCGCATGACATCCAATCTAAATTTGCCAAAAGAATTGCGTGCTTTTGAGGAAACGATCAGATCTACAGCAAAACCTTATATCAAAATAATACCCCAAAAAAATACCGAAACAAGCTGGTGGCAAAGCAAGATCGGAGGAAGGCCGTACTTGCCAAAAGATGCTGAATATCCCACAGATCTTGAAGGGAATCAACTGTTGTTTTTAGCGCAAATCAATTTTGAGGAAACTCCCTCATTGCCTCCATTTCCGGATGAAGGCATCCTTCAGTTTTTCGTTTTTGATGATCCTTTCTATGGTCTAAATTTGAATGATCCGTTTTCACAAGACGGCTTCAGAGTGGTTTACTATCGCGACCTCATAGAAGATGACACCCAGCTTATAACCAACTTTTCATTTCTCCGTGAATTTCTACCTGACCCGATTAATACCAAAGTTTCTTTTCCATTGCAATTTCGGTTTGAGGAAGAATTCGTTCCGGTCGTTGATTTTAATTTCGAGAAATTGTTGGGCCCTGATTTTTTCTATCAATTTGGTGAAAAAGAATGGGAAATTTGGGAAGATTATAATCAGCTTTTTCGAAGTGCGGGGCACAAATTGGGAGGCTACGCTCATTTCACTCAGGAAGATCCGCGGGATGATCAATCGCTGTATTCACAACTGCTTTTTCAACTTGATTCTGACGAAAAAATTAATTGTTCTTGGGGGGATTTAGGGATTGTTAATTTTTTCATTGATCCCCAGGATTTATTGGCCAGAGACTTTTCCAAAGTATTTTACAACTGGGATTGTCCTTGACATATGATTACAATTTTGAATGTTTTTAAAAAATAATTATATTGTTTTCATTCATAAGTAGTTTGACGGAATTATCAATGATTTCTTTCCGTTTTTTAATTTGAAAACCTTCTTTTCCTTTTGTTCGTAAATTCCGTTTTATTTAACTCATACTCCCCTAAATCATAAAACCCATGTTAGTTGTATTAACTTTTTCCATAGTCTCAAAAATTATAATCATTATCATCATTGGCGGGTTTATGCCATTGACGGCAATGACTTTTTTGAAAGTCATGGTCAGTAATAAAAAAGTAGAATTCAAAAAAGCATTGGACGAAATGAAACTGAGCTCGAGCCGAAAGGTTGAGGATAGTTTTTCTGCTTCCAAGTTTTTTTTACCAGTGGCATTTGCAACTACTGTTTGTTTGCTTGCGATTTCGTATTTCACTTTTGCAGAACAATTTATTGCTGGCACAAATGACAATTTATTGCTTACTGGAGCTTTCTTCGGAGAAAGTAACAAACCATTGATTTATCAGAGCCTAGCTGTTTTGTCAATGGCTTTTTTAGGAGGATTCCTTTGGTCTGCGCAAAATATAATCCGCCGACTTATAGCCTACGATCTGGCTCCCAATGTGTACTACAGTGCTGGTATCCGGATTATTTTGGCATCAGTGATAGCTTTAGTTTTGTCGTTCGTCATTGGTGAGGAAAGCGGTAACAATGTGTTGAGTTTTAAATCCTCTTTGGGGGCAATTTCGTTTCTCACCGGAATGTTCCCAGAACGAGTACTTAGTTACTTGATCAATCTCTACAAAAAGTTTGTGAGTCCTGACAAACTCAATGACGAAGCGCTTTCTTTGTACAAGATTGAAGGTATGAGCATGC
The DNA here is from genome assembly GCA_028277915.1 of Saprospiraceae bacterium. GTDB lineage: Bacteria > Bacteroidota > Bacteroidia > Chitinophagales > Saprospiraceae > JAHDHW01. The sequence continues at coordinate 9,134 of JANQFJ010000045.1, read as the reverse complement.
AGCATAAAGAACGATTAAATGAAATTGGAATTGATAATGTTCAGAATCTGTCGGAGTCAAGTTTGACTAAACTAATGATCGAAACACCGTTTGGTGCGCGGCTTTTGTTGGACTGGATTGGACAAGCCAAGTTGATTTGCTATGTGAAAGACCATATTACTGCATTCAGGAAAATTGGGATTCGATCTGTTTTTGATTTGATCAAAGTAGAAAAGACTGAACCACAATTACAGGAAATTGCTGAATCAGCTGAAATCCAAGCACCTTTACTCCAAAATCTGTACGACCAAATTACAAATGATAAAGGTATTCAGGCATTATACCGCTTCCAATATGGTGTAAATACAACCAATGAAGAACGTAAAACCAAAGACACTGGCATGCCTGTTGAAGTAAACATTGAAAATTAGAACTCTGAATGGAAATAAAATAGTCTTGCATACGGGGAGCTTTGTAAAAAGCGTTATTTGAAAGGATTATTTAGATATAAAATGAAGTTATTCAATTTTTTCATATTTTATTTGTTGTTCAACAGTCTTACGTTTTCTCAAAAGACCCCTGAGTTATATGCTGAAAATATCGTCCCAAATCCCGGATTTGAAAAATATTCAAGCACTCCAATTGGTTGGTTTTACAAAGGAAAACATTATACGGATGTGATGAAGTACTGGAGTTCAGCTACAGCGGCTTCGCCTGATGTGTTTGGACCAAAGGTGAGGGTTCCCTCCCATTGGGCTTCAAAAGGTTTTGGAGAACAAAAACCGCATAGGGGCAATTCCATGTCTGGCATCACGGTCTATGGCTGTACTGAAGGCAAGCCCCATTGTCGCGAATACATCCAAATCCAGCTTCGTGAACCCTTGGTTATCAATCAAAAATACTACGCTGAATTTTGGGTGAGTCATCTGCCACGTTCTTTAAAAGTGAATGGAATAGGTATATATTTTTCAAACGAAAAACTAAACATAAACACTGATGGTCCCCTTGATTTTAAACCTCAAATTTCAACCGCTGAAGTTGTTTCAGCTCCTGGCCATCGCTGGGTGAAAATTTCAGGCAGGTTTCAAGCTACTTCCGAAGCCGAATATCTCATTATAGGAAACTTTTCAGCAGACAGCCTCACTAATATTCGCTCTCCCGGAGCTTCTGCACTCAATTACGGATATTATTATGTGGATGATGTTTTATTAAAAAAAGAGAAACCAATCCTCGAAGTTCCAATTAAAGACAATGACCTTTGTTGTATCAGCATTGAAGAAGGGAAAGTCGTTCAGTTGCGCAATATTTATTTCGATCATGATAAAGCCGAATTTCTTCCCCGATCATATACAGAGCTGAATAAATTGCTAAAATTGATGCTGGACAATCCGTCGATGATAATCGAAATCAGAGGACATACGGATAGTGTCGGCGAAGACGATTATAATGTTTACCTCTCCAGAAAGAGAGCGAAAGCTGTTGTAGGATTCCTCAACGAAAATGGTATAGATAAAAAACGAACTCGATATGCCGGTTATGGGGATACCAATCCAATTGCCAACAACAGCAATACCAAAGGACGCCAACTCAATCGCCGAGTTGAGTTTCTAGTTATCCAAAAATAATAGCCTTCCAAATTTAATTTATTCAAAACGGGAAAGGATTTGTAAGTTTGTCGCAAAAACACTGCAATGCTTGCTCCCTACCTCAATATTAATGAAATAGAAGCCGGTTGTGATGAAGCAGGGCGTGGTTGCCTGGCCGGACCGGTTTTCGCAGCTGCTGTTATATTACCTCAAAATTTTTCCAACGATCTTTTGAATGATTCAAAACAGCTTTCGGAAATAGCCCGAAAATCACTCAGGATTATCATTGAAAAAGAAGCAATAACATGGGCTGTAGGATACGTTGATCCAAACGAAATAGACCAGATCAACATTCTTAACGCATCTTTTTTGGCAATGCACCGTGCTATTGATCAATTAAACCCCTTGCCTACATCGCTGCTCATTGATGGCAATCGATTTAAACCGTACAAAAATTTACCTCACCATTGCATTATAAAAGGAGATGGCAAATTGATGTCCATTGCTGCCGCTTCCATCCTTGCCAAAACCTATCGTGACGAATTCATGGAAGGTTTAGCGCTGGAGTTTCCACAATACGGATGGGAATCGAATAAAGGTTACCCGACACAGGCACATCGTGCTGCAATTCATGAATTCGGAGCTTGCAAACACCACAGAAAATCCTTTAGATTGCTCCCGGAAATAGTTCAAAAAGAACTTTTTTAGACCAAAAAAGGATTCGTCTGTTTTTCGTATCCAATGGTAGTTTTCGGGCCATGACCTGGATATACTTCAATGTCATCACCCAGCGGAAAGAGTTTCTCTTTTATACTTGAAATTAATGTATCAAAATTTCCGCCAGGCAAATCCGTCCTACCTATGCTCCCATAAAATAAAACATCACCAGCGATAATAAAACCAGCATCTTCACAAAAAAATGAAAGACTAGCAGGAGAATGACCAGGCGTAAATATTGATTGAAGACTCGAATTTCCAAACTTTATCAAATCTCCATCTTTGATGAAATTTTCCACTGTTGAGATTGGATCACCAAACGGAATTCCGTACATCATTGCTACCTGTGGTACCGTATTCAAAACCGGCAATTCGCCTTCATGAATTTCTAGTGGTAAATTATATTTTTCACTAATAAAGTGATTGCCAAAAACATGGTCGATATGACAATGTGTATTTATTAGTCGGACAGGCTTTAGCCCCTCCTTTTCAATGAAGTCAGCTAATTCCTTTTTTTCATCATTATGATAACAACCAGGGTCAATAATAATACATTCCTTTGTGTCATCGTACAAAACATATGTATTTTCCTGAAAAGGATTGAAGGTAAACTTAGCAACATGCGTCATATTATTACCGTTAAAACATTATACAAATAACCATAAGTGCCCGTAAGTTGATTGTTTTATTTTAAATTTATTGCCTTTCCAAATCAACTTCATTCAATTAATATTGTTTGCAAAAATACACTAACTATCGGTTCACATTGACATTATGATTAAAAAAACTCATATTTAAAGACTTGTAAAGTTTAAAATGAGATGATGAAAAAGGTTGAAATGCCTACCAAAAAAGAATAGTCTATGCGCAATTTTACTTTTCTGCTGTCGCTTTTGTTCACATTACTTAGCTGGTCTACACTGAATGCTCAGGGCACTCAGGTAGAGTTTGGCAAAAATCGTGTCCAATACCACGACGACTTCAATGAATGGCTTCAATATGAAAGCGTCAATTTTATCACCTATTTCTACGGCAAAGGTCGAAACATTGCTCAAGCTGTCGTCCAGCTTGCTGAATTAGACTATAACGATATCCAAAATATATTGGAGCATCGGATGAATGACAAAATTGAAATTATCGTTTATGCAGACTTGACCGATCTCAAACAAAGCAATATTGGTAGCGAAGAGGCTTTTGTAAATACAGGCGGACAAACCAAAATCGTAGGTAATAAAATATTTGTTTATTTCAATGGTGATCACAACCACCTTCGCAAACAAATCAGGGAAGGTGTTGCTTCTGTTTTCATGAATGCCATGCTTTTTGGATCCAACCTGCAGGAAATTGTACAGAATGCTGTTATGATGAATTTGCCTGAATGGTTCAAGACAGGATTGATCTCCTACATTGGAGAAGAATGGAGTTCAACACTTGACGATCAATTGCGAGATGTTGTGTTAAATTATAAATACAAAGATTTTCAAAAATTTGCTGAAGATAACCCAAAGCTAGCAGGTCATTCGATGTGGTATTTCATCAGTCAAAATTATGGAAAATCGACCGTTTCAAATCTACTCTATCTCACGCGTATCAACAGAAGTATCGATAGCGGATTTTTATATGTTTTAGGATCCTCCTATGGCAAAACATCAAAAAATTGGGAAGATTATTTCAAACAACGGTACAAGTCAGAAGCAGAGGCAATGAATAAACCAGCCGGTAAAAAAATTAAAATTAAAAACAAGAGAAAACTCCCTCTTACCCAGCTTAAACTTAGTCCGGATGGTAAAAAAATTGCTTACGTTGCGAATGAAATTGGCAAATACAAAGTCTATATCCAGGACCTTCAAACCAAAGATCGTACAGTCATTCAAAAGGGTGGATTTCGAAATGCATTTCAAGCGACCGATTACAATTATCCGTTGATTGCCTGGAGTCCAAATAATATGGAAATCGCAATATTATACGAAAAGCGCGATGTACCGAAATTGATGATTTACGATCTCAACTCGAAAGAAAAAACTACCGAGGACTTAAGTACACAATACCAGCGTGTTTACAGCATGGATTATATCAATCCCACACAGATGGTTTTTTCAGCAACTGTAAGGGGATATTCTGACCTTTTCCTATACTATCTTCATAATCGACAGAGTGAGCGAATCACAAATGATTTTTATGATGACCTGGATGCCTCTTTTGCAAAGATTGGTGATCAAAAAGGAATTCTGTTCACTTCCAACCGACAGGATTTGATGATACGTCGTATGAGGCTTGATAGCATTCTTCCAATTAATACTTTTGATGTTTATTTCTATAATCTTCAAACTAAATCGAAGGAGCTGGTTCAAGTTACCAATACACCATTAGCAGATGAACGTATGCCTATGGCAGTTGATTCTGCTCATTTTACATTTATTACAAACGAAAGCGGAAATTACAATCGTCAGCTGGGCTACTTTGAGGATTATATTGCATTTTATGAACAAGTGATAACTTTAAAAGACGGTTCTGAAATAGTTTTGCATCAGGACTCTATGCTCCAATCACTCGATTCGACTTTGATTGATACTATTGTCATTCAACCAGTTATCAAACAAAGGGCAATTAATCACAACACTTCAAACTATCAATTTAGTATTTCCGAACATCATTTCTCGCCTAAAGCCGGAAAATTTGTTGAAAGCATTTATAATGAAGGGATATATAAATTTTACGTTCAGAAAACCGATTCTATAAAAGCGCAGCATCCGGTTTTTACTCGTTTTCAGGAACAGCGTTTAAAAGCACATGGCGCCACCATAATTTCACAAACAAAAACTGAAAATACCGAAGTAACTGCCCCATCCAATATTTTAGAAGAAGTTGATGAACCTCCAACTGACATTTCGGAAGTACCTGAAGAAAAACAAGATACCGGAAAAATTGATATTGACAATTATCTTTTTCAAAGTGAGTTTGATGATGATGAATCCCCCGCCGAGGTTATCGTCGAAGAAGATAAGGGTAATATCATTTTGCAAGATCAGAAAAAAGAGCAAATTGTCACTACGACCACTGTGGTTCAGCCTTTTCAGAGCAAAGTTTTCAAATTCAAACCTGCACAAATCACTCCTTATAGACTAAAATTCAGAACCGATTATGTAACGACACAGTTGGACAACAGCCTGTTATTCGGAGGTTTGGATAGCTATGCTACGACGCAGGAACAATACAGCTATCCGCCATTAGGGATTTTATTGAAAGCCAATTTTAAGGACCTTTTTGAGGATTACGAATTTAATATGGGAGTCAGGATACCGACTACCTTCAACGGAGCAGAATATTTCATCGTTTTTGACGATAAGAAAAAGCGTCTCGATAAGCGCTATGCCATTTATAGGCGAAACTTAAAATACACTTTTGATGCCGGCGGTGTTGTTCCTGCAAAATCAAAAGAAATAATTTTATTAGGCCAAATTGGGGTTCGTTATCCACTTGATATCTTTAGAAGCTTGCGTCTTACAGGTACCCTTCGCTTTGACCGAACATTTTTGCTGGCAACCGAAAGACCTACTTTGGAGACTCCTTCATTTAACCAGCAACGCATGGGATTAAAACTTGAATACGTTTTTGACAATACCCTTGACGTTGCAATTAATATAAAAAACGGAACGCGTTATAAAGTATTTGCTGAAATTGTTAAAAAGGCAAATGTTGATCTTTTGGACAATGTGTCCTTCGATTTTAAAAAAGGATTTATGACAGTGCTCGGAATTGATGCCAGACATTATCAACGTCTTGACAAGCATTCTATTTTTGCAGTACGCCTTGCTGCTGCCACATCTTTTGGATCGGAAAGAATTCTTTATTTTTTGGGAGGTGTTGACAACTGGTTATTTCAACGTTTCAACAATGAAGTTCCAATCCCTGAATCAGATGATTTTGCGTTTCAAACGCTAGCTAGTAATATGAGGGGATTTGACTACAATATCCGAAACGGTAACAGTTATGCCTTGCTTAACAATGAACTTAGAGTTCCTATTTTTAAATATTTATCCAAAAATTTGAAATCTAATTTTTTCAGAAACTTCCAGGTGGTCGGTTTCTTTGATATGGGTACAGCATGGCAGGGATCTACACCATTTGACGAAGAAAGCCCATTGAATACAGCTTATATTTCCAACCCGCCTACGGTAAATGTGAAGGTCAATTATTTCAGAGACCCAATTGTGGCCGGATATGGATTTGGCATTCGAAGCTTGCTTTTTGGATATTTTATCCGACTGGATTATGCCTGGGGCATAGAAACCAGGGTGGTACAAAAACCTGTTTTCTACTTTTCACTTGGAAAAGATTTTTAAAAACAAAGACAATATCATTTATTCACCGACTTTCATTTTTTCAGCGTTTTCGGCAACCTGAAGGGCTTCGATAATTTCGTCCAGCTCACCACCAATTATTTTATCCAAATTGTATAAGGTCAGGTTGATTCGATGATCTGTCACTCTGTTTTGAGGATAGTTGTATGTTCGAATTTTACCAGAACGGTCGCCGGTACCGACTAAAGATTTTCGTTGAGCAGCGACTTCGCTTTCGTGTTTTTCTTTTTGTGCTTCGTAAATTTTTACATAAAGCCGTTGCAAAGCTATTTCTCTGTTTTTTATTTGCGAACGACCGTCAGTACTTTCGGATACGATCCCTGTTGGAATGTGTGTAAACCGCACGCCGGATTCTGTTTTATTGACATGCTGCCCACCTGCTCCACTCGAACGAAAAGTATCCGTTTTAAGATCAGCTTTATTTATATCAATATCTTCCATTTCAAATTTTGGCATTACTACAACTGTTGCTGCAGAAGTATGCACCCTGCCTTGTGACTCCGTTTTAGGCACCCGCTGTACTCTATGCGCTCCGGATTCGAATTTTAGTTTTCCGTAAACATCTTCACCTGAAACTTCCAAAACAATTTTGTTATATCCTCCAACAGTACCCTCATTTATGGTCAAAATATCAACTTTAAATTTTTTACTTTCAAAGTACTTCGAATACATCTTGTAAAGGTCTCCCGCAAAAATACTGGCTTCATCCCCTCCGGTACCTGATCGTATTTCAAAAATTACATCTTTTGCATCTTCGGGATCTTTCGGGATTAAAAGCACTTTTATCTTTTCCTCTACTTGCTCCTTTTCGGGCATGAGTTCTTCCAATTCTAATTTTGCCATTTGCTGCATTTCACTGTCTTCTTCATTGAGCATTTCTTCTGCAGTTTCGATGTTGCCAAGCAGTTCTTTATAAAAGTTGAAAGTTTCGATGATCTCTTGTAATCCTTTATACTCTTTGCTTACTTTTTTAAACTTCTTTATGTCAGAAACTACTTCGGGATCTGAAAGTTGCTCTTCCAGATAAAAGTATCGTTCCTGAATTGCTTCCAATTTGTCTATCAACATTATAAAATTAAGTTTTAAAAAATTTGATCAGTTATAAAAAAGACGTCTGGTCAAAAGAGGAATCTCTTTTGAAGAAATGAAAGCAGCTACAAAAATTGACTAGAAATGAAATGTAACATCAATGATTCGTTGAATTGATATACCTGCAAATGCAGCCCAAAAGTACTACTTTATTTTACAATCATCAAATCAATTAGAATACGAATATTAGTGTCCTATAAATGTCGGTGCAACATTCAGAATATTGATAAAATAGATAGTTTAAAATCGGACTGGGATTCTCTCTCTAAACGAGCTTAGTTTTAGATGGGATTAATGCGAATTTTTTCTTTGATAGACTGGATAAGAGCTGGTGAAACTTTTCGGCGGTGGACCTTACTTTTAATAAATTCTCGAAAGGATTGTTCTTTGTTTAATACTTCAAAATAAGCTGGATTTTGTTTGATCTCTCTGAGTAATTCTCTTTCGGCCTCCTTACTCAATTCATTGTCCAAGTACATGTTGACTTTTCTAATGAGATCCTGTTGACTTTTTTGATTCCCCATTGCTTAAATTTTTTAACTGCTAAATATTCCGAGTTTTAAAATTTTATGACAAAACGGGGAACACACAGCTACAACCAGGTCCGGTAGAAACTGTTCCTGCGATTGTATCATTAGCCCATTTAAAATCATGACAATTTTTTTTGAAAGGACGAATTTTTAGGTTGATAGTCAGCTCTGTTCATCCTTTTAAGTGCTCAAAATTATAACAGCTTAGTTTGTAAATTACTGAGAACGTTTATCCTTGAATCCTACGGATTCAGCATAATCCTTCAGTTTTTCTTTTAACATATTTCGTGCACGGTGCAATCTTGAACGAACCGTACCAATTGGAATATCAATTATTTTAGCTATTTCTTCATAAGTGAATCCTTCGATATCACAAAGAAGAATGACCGAGCGGAAATCAACCGGAAGGGAGTTGACAGCATTGGTCACTTCATCTCCCATCATGGTTTGATAAATCTCCTGTCTTAAATCGATATAGCCTGAATATTTGCTATCTTCTTCGTTTTGATAGCTGACGATTTCTTCAAAATCTACTTTTGAAGGTCTTTTACTTTCTTTTCGGTATTGATTAATGAAGGCATTTTTCAAAATTTTGAAAAGCCATGCCTTGGCGTTGGTCCCTTCAATATATTTGTCTATAAAACGATACGCCTTCAAGTATGTTTCCTGCACAAGGTCATTTGCATCAGCTTCATTATATGTAAGATTAAAAGCAAAGTTGTACAATGCATCCGCATTAGGATAAAACTCTTCCTCGAAAATCCTTTCGTAATTTTTAATGTTCCTTTTTTCGTCTGCCATGCTTATCATAAAGATAAAAATATTTATATGAAATACAATCTTTGCATTGTATCGTTAAGGTTGGCTTTTAA